>JANQHJ010000159.1 GCA_028282745.1 Sedimentisphaerales bacterium
CTAAGAGTGAGTCGGCTAGTTTGAAAGCGAAGCGGCAGTTTTTGATGACACTTAGCCCAATATGGATTTTACTTATCGTCTGGATACCTTTGAATTTCACCATAGGCAAACTTGTGCCGGCTGACTCTGAGGGCGAAGTGGTAATGGCATTGAAAAGGTATCTGCCGTTAACGATTGGACTTTTTGTGTCGATCGGATGGGTATGTGTATTAAAGAAAGTTAAATTGTCCGCGCTCGGAAAAATCGTTGCGCGAAAATCCACCTGGAAACTCGAGGCAGTTGTAATTGGGGTTATGGTATTTCAATTCATGCTGGGCCAGACCGACGCGGCGAGACAGATCGCGGAAGAACTTCGTACCATGAATGTCCCGATCGTTTTGGTTGTCGCGATACTGCCTGTTATAGCCGGGATCGTCACCGGATTGGCAATCGGTTTTGTCGGAACAAGTTTTCCGATAGTTCTGGCACTTATCAGTAATGAACCTGTAATATTTCCATACGTAGCTCTGGCATATGGATGTGGTCATCTTGGGATGATGCTTAGCCCTATCCATATCTGTCATATTGTGACTAATGAGTATTTCGACTCGAATTATTCCAAGAGTTACGGGAGGATGTGGCCTGTTTTTGCCGTCAATTTTACTCTTATTGGCGGATATTTCGCATTGCTGAAATATACCATTTAATCCCCTGCCATTACTAGGACATTTCTATATAGATTTTTACCGTTTTCTACTTGCAACTTAGTTGCATTTGCAATATAGTGAATAGTCGTTAGCGAATAGTGAGTAGTAAAAGGGAATTCTATGTCGGTATTGAAAAAAGCTAAACATATAGCAGTTGAGCTTAAGGGGCATGCGCCTTTTACATTATTCGGAGCCCTTCTTGGTATAGTTTTTATGGTGGTTTTTAGCAGGATAGAATCCATAGATTCACGTTTACTTTTTCAAATATTTCATCCTGGGCATGTTCTATTAAGCGCGATGGTGACGGCATCGATGTTCAGTCTGCACAAAGCCAAAAAAAAGATCTGGCTGATACTTATAATCGGTTATGCCGGCTCGATCGGCGTGGCTACGATAAGCGATATAGTTATTCCGCATGTTGGCGCAACGCTTCTCGGCCTGGATATTCCAACTCACACCGAAATGCATCATGGCGAACATGAACACAAAGAGCACACTGGCGAAGAACATCATCACGAAGAATGCGATCATGGACCCGGTATTCATCTCTGTTTTATTGAGGATTGGTATATTATCAACCCGGCAGCAATATTGGGCATAGCTATAGCATATCTCCTGCCGCGAACGAAATTTCCTCACAGTTTGCATATATTGATAAGTACGTGGGCGTCATCTTCATATTTATTGATGAGAGTTCAGGGCAGTATCACAATGGCGGCGGCCCTGGGGGTATTCGCAACACTGTTTTTTGCGGTCTGGGCTCCCTGCTGTATCAGCGATATAATATTTCCACTATTATTCGTAAAATCAGATGTGCAGATCAAAGGGATGTGTCCGTTCCACGCCCATCACAGTCATGAGCACAGTGAAAGTGAGGCTGAACATGAGGGCTGATGAGCTTTTGGAACAGGCGGGACTTCGAAAGACTCGCCAGCGTTTAAGGATACTCAATACCTTAATTAAAGCCACAAAACCCATGTCCCAAGAAGAAATTGCGTTCAAGCTCAAGGGCAATACACCAAATAAAGTTACAATATATCGCTGTATGGAGGATTTTTTAGCAGTTGGGCTTATTCACGAGGCATATATCGAGGCCCGGAAACGCTATTACGAGTTGGGGCATCATTGCAACGATACTCAGTGTCATCCGCATTTTACCTGTATCAAATGCGGTATAACACAGTGTATGTTCGAGGCTTCGGTGCCAATGGCCAAGGGAATTCAAAAGGGATTCCTGGTACACCGCCAGCAGGTAAGATTACAGGGATTGTGCCCGAATTGCTGTTAAATAATGAATAAAAAGATACACCAATTTGTTCTTTCCGTCGCACTGTTCTGCTTTGTATCGGTAGCAACGGGCATCGCTGATGGTTTACATCATTTATGCCAAGACCATCACGAGGAACATAACAGCGAGCATTGCCTTGTCTGTGAGCAACTGGCTACGGTTAATAGAAACTGTTTGTATCAGCAGGATTATTACATTATCAATAATTTTCCTGTTATCGAAATAATTGGATCATTATATGAAAGCATCGATCTAAACAATTCATATATTGAGCTATTCTCGCCTCGGCCCCCTCCTGTTTTCTGTTAAGAGCGATTTGTTTTTAATAATACAGAAACTATTTGTCTTTTCTTATGTGCACAGGTTTTGCGCACTAAAGGTTGGTTATGGATAA
Organism: Sedimentisphaerales bacterium; assembly: GCA_028282745.1. Classification (GTDB taxonomy): domain Bacteria; phylum Planctomycetota; class Phycisphaerae; order Sedimentisphaerales; family Anaerobacaceae; genus JANQHJ01. The sequence continues at coordinate 2,369 of JANQHJ010000159.1, forward strand.
CATCAAGGGCTTTACGCTTATCGAACTTCTGGTAGTGATCTCGATAATCGCGTTATTGATGGCGATATTGATTCCAGTGCTTGGCAGGGCCAAGATATACACAAAGCAGATCATTTCGTCGAGCAATATGCGGCAAATCGGTATCGCGATTGAGATGTACGCCGATGATAATAAAGGATATTTTCCCGAAACAAGTCATGGGCTGAGCACTCCTGAAGCGAGAAAACGGTCGTGGATATATACCCTCAATAAATATCTAGCTGATGTTGATAAGGTCAGGATATGTCCAGCCGATCCGAAGAGAAAAGAACGTTTAGAAAACAAATTAAGCAGCTATATTCTAAATGAATATATCGCCGTTGATAATGTCGATCCGTTTGGTAATCCGATCGGTACATCTTACAGGAATAAGTTCAAGCTTAAAAGGCCGGTTGAGACAATAACAACCTTTGTGGGCGCTGATAAACTTTCGGCGAGTATTACATCAGACCATACGCACAGCAGCTTATGGTTCCGGCCGCACCCCAATATACCATGGGATGCTATCCGCAATGACATCCAGGTGGACAGGTATAAAAGCGGAACTTTGTTTCTTTATGCTGACACAAGGGTAGAAGCCGTTAAAAGTAAAACGATAAAGCAGATGGCAGACAACTATGAGGATTTCGCAAAACCTTAACAGGAGATGAATATGAACAGGTCGCCTTTTAAATTTATATGCTGCTTCGCCTTGCTGACGCTGTCTTTTATATGCAATGCGGATCCTAATTGCAGCCTGCTCAGCGAAGAAGTAACATTGTATTTCGGCATTGAAACGAATCTTCCTGATCCGTGCCGGCCTGTTACTATCGATTCGACTCATACGGATATTGATGTGTCTTTTATCTCAACCGGATGGGGGATCGTAATATCAAATGATATCCTGGGAGACTACGATCCGAACCAATGCCTGTTATACGGCAACGAGAATACTTATTATTCACCTGTGCCTGCCGGTTTCGAGTTCACAGGAGCCAATGAAGGTGATGAAATATGGATACTGCCGCAGAATGCCTATAATGGTGAACTGCCGCTGGGCTTTGCCGCTGAATTTTCAGACAGCTCGAAACTGCGCGATTGGGATCCTAATGATCCGGATAAAGGGGCAGACACGGCAGATAAATGGTACAGGATCAGGCTGCTTGATGTCAGAGGGCCGGCGGACGCTAATTTTTCGATGTGGCAAACCGGGCCGACCAAAGTATATATGTCCACGGCATGGGGAGGTATTACCCACGAAGATGTTTACTACATTAATGATGGAGGTCATTCCCACATGAACTGGGGGTTTACCAAAGAGGGAAACTATGAGATTGATCTTGAAGTCTCGACCGTTCGTTTGTGCGATGTGGAACTGACAGCCGACCTGTGGCCTGTGGGAGACGAATATTACAGAGGCGACTGTAGAGTCGATCTGTCGGATTTCGCTGTGCTGGCCTTGTACTGGCTTGAATCCGGATGCGGCTTATGCAGCGGCGCCGATCTAAGCGATCCGGCAGATGGAAACATAAATAATGATGATTTGATGTTTTATTCACAACAGTGGCTGCAATGTGGCTATCCCGGTTGTGAATTCTAAAAGACAGGAGAAAAAATTATGATGAAAAGAAACATTATTTTAATTTGTATGATTTTAACAAGTAGTTATGCCTTCGCAGCTAATTACACCGCCGGCCACGCCGATATGGGGCTCGCAGAAGAAAATGGGCTTGCGTTACACCTTCATGTTCACGCAGGTGCACAAGTAGGTGGAATCACTCTTCCAGGAGATGGTGAATACGAACCTAATGAAGTGAAAATTATTGTCCCAAATTCGACAAAGTTTACAAGACAGGCTGGCTCTATGTGGGATAAGATAGGAAACGCTTCCGGTAACGATACCTGGGCATTGCCTCAAAGTGAGCAAACCGGCGTTCCTTTTCTGGGTATTGGGGCTGAAGAAGCTTCGCTGGGCATTTACGACAATAACGAGATCACCCTTACACTTACAAGCATGAGCGGTCCTTCCGGCGGGCATTTCTCTATGTGGCAAACAGACCAATTCGGTGTCCCGACCTTTTTCATGTCAACTTCTGATGCCGGTGCTGATTTGATAACAATCGATCTTGATATCGCAGACCACACACATGTAAACTGGGGATTTACAGCAATTGGAACGTATGAGATCGAATTTACAGCATCAGCCGATCTGGTTGCCGGCGGCAGCCAAAGCAGCACTGAGACGTTTACTTTCGAGGTTGTGCCCGAACCGGCAACTTTGGGGCTTGTTTTGCTCGGAACGATGTTAATTCACAAAAAACGCAACTAATCAAAGCAATATTGAGTAGCGTCGCCAAAGCGACGCTACTTTTTTTTCATTCAAACAAAAAATTTTGGGGGATTTGTTGTCTAAGCCCGGAAAAAACTGTATAAGAAATGCAGGAATGCCGAAAAAATAACTAATATGAAAAAGAAAATCTTAGCCATCGGAGTGTTGGGAATAGCCTTGTTGATAGCCGGTTGCGGCGGTGGCAGTGAAGTTTCCCCGAGGCCTATCGAAAGCTATTCATATTCTTATACACCCTCTACCTCAGATATGGTTAGTGTCGATGTTATGGCACGTGATCTAAATCTGAAAGTCGATAAGGTCAACCCTACCCATATCACACTAAAGAACAGTGGTAATACGGTAATGCTGTTTACTCATAGCGGAGCCAATTTCTTTGTTAACGGTAAAGAGATCGGTAAGATCGGACAAATCGATAACAGCGGTGGTAAATTCTACGTACCGAGAGGCCTTGCTGCTAATATTCGCCCTCATCTTGGTAAAGGCAGTATTATTTCCAGCAATAAGCTCCCCTGGTTCAAGCCAGTTTCAGGCACGGTTGTCATAGACCCCGGGCATGGCGGAAAAGATCCTGGAGCTATCAGTCCTCGCGGTTTTTATGAGAAGAAGGTTAATCTGCAAGTAGCACAAAAACTTGCTTATAGGCTCAAGAAAAGAGGCATCAAGGTCATAATGACCCGAAACGGAGACTACTATGTCGAGCTGAACGAACGAGCACAAATCGCTAATCGCAATAATGCCGACCTGTTCGTTAGTATTCACGCCGATTCTAACTTTGACCGCTCGATGCAGGGATTTTCGGTATTTGTCGCAAGAGGAGCTTCGGCTAATTCCCAGAAAGTCGCTCGTGCAATATCCAAACACATGTCCAAAATAAGTCCGCATGGCAATGGCATCAGGCGAGCCGATTACAGGGTTTTAGTAAAAACCAAAATGCCCGCGGTACTTGTGGAGATGGGATTCATATCAAATCACACCGAGGCTGGTATGATAGCTACTGACGGATTTCAGAATAAGGTAGCCGATGCGATCACCGTCGGTATATGTGACGTGATCAACCAGATCTAAGCCCATTATCGCCGCAAATTATTTGTGGACAATCCTTTATGGTAACTGTACAATTCCCGTATGCAGATGTATCCTTTAAAATTCAAGCCTATATTCAAACAGCGGATCTGGGGCGGTCAAAAGCTGCGGGAAGTTTTCGGCAAGGATCTGACTTTAGGTGCAAAGATCGGTGAAAGCTGGGAGCTTGCCGATCTGCCGGAAGATAAGTCTGTAATTATAAACGGTGAGCTTTCAGGGACGCCTATAAACAAAGCCCTGATCAAGTATCCCGAAGAAATAACAGGTGATGCGGGATTTGAGTATCACTTTCCGCTTTTAATAAAAATCCTTGATGCACAGGATGTACTCAGCGTTCAGGTTCATCCCGATGAGCAGACTTGTGACGAGATGGGTAAAGGTGATCCTAAAACTGAGTGCTGGTATATTATTGATGCTGAGCCGGATGCGGTAATATACAAAGGCTTAAAAGAAGGGGTCACTAAAGAGCAGTTCAGGGAAGCTATAGTCAGCGGCACGACAGCTACGCTACTGAATAAAATAGAAGTTAGACCCGGCGAATGTCACTTTTTGCCGGCTGGGACACTACATGCAATCGGTGCCGGATTGTTAATAGCTGAAATCCAGCTTCCATCGGACACTACCTATCGCGTTTTCGACTGGAACCGTGTCGATGAAAATGGGCGCGGCAGAGAGCTTCATCTGGATGAGTCAATGGAGAGTATTAATTTTGATCAGGATGCAAGCAAATTAAAAGCCACCACCACAGGCAGGTTAGTTGATTGTGAATATTTTACGGTAGATAAAGGCCATCAAACAGCTGGATGTGAAAAGCTGCTCCAGAGAGGTCAGATGCAAGTAGTCATGATAATCAGCGGGAATGGTGAATTTATTAAAGAAGGCCAGAACAATGTATCATTTTCCTCCGGTGATACAATACTAATACCAGCGGCTTATCAGGGAGTGATGGTGTTCAGGGAAGAGACGAAATATTTGGCGATTCAAACAACGGACTACTATGTCTGAAAACCAAAACGACTTACCAAACCTCAAAAGAGCTTATATCAATCTCGCAGTCGTATGCCCAATGGCCAACGAGCTAGAAAAGGCTGAGGATTTTGTACGGGCGGTGCTCGAGCAATGTGGTGGATTTAAATCGGTAACCTTTTTTATAGTCTTCGATAACAGCTGCAAAGACGGCACTTATGACCACCTTAATAATCTCGACAATAAGCCTGAAGAATTAAAAGTGGTTTGGGCACCAGAGAATACGTGTGTTGTCGATGCATACATTAGAGGATATAATGAGGCATTGGATTGCGGAGCCGATTGGATCCTGGAAATTGACGCAGGATTTAGCCATCAGCCCGGTGAAATACCCAATTTCCTTGAAAAGATGGGGCGGGGATATGACTGTGTATTCGGCAGCCGATTCTGTAAAGGTGGAGAGTTCCGCGAAGCACCACTTAGCAGGAAGATCATCAGCAAAGGCGGCAGCTTTTTGGCAAATTTGCTGTTGGGGACAAGATTAAAGGATATGACCAGCGGATTCGAGATGTTTACCAACCAGGCTCTGCGAACTGTATTAGAGAAAGGAATTCGCTCCAAAGGTCATTTTTTTCAGACAGAGATCAAAACATATTGCCGAAATATGAATATAGTCGAGGTGCCAATTAAGTACCGAGCGCCAAGTCAAAATGTTAATTCGGGTGTTCTACTGGATTCATTTAAAAACCTGTTTGGTCTTTTCGTTAAAAGGTTAAAAGGCCAGTTATAAAATAAGCGAGTTTTTATGAACGATAACATTTATTTAGTGGTCACTTCAATAGCCGGGCCAAATGATATTCTTCAGCAACTGTCAAAGGGATGCGGTGAGCATAAGTGGGATTTTGTATTGATAGGCGACGAAGCCAGCCCCGTTGATTTTGATCTTGAAGGTTGTGATTTTTACAGCCTTGA
>JANQHJ010000020.1 GCA_028282745.1 Sedimentisphaerales bacterium
AACTTTTCGAGGCAGTAAAGCCCCGCGGCGGCGAGATGCCGGTGGTTCTGGCGCCGGGAAGGAGCGGGATTTTGTTACACGAAGCGATCGGCCACGGGATGGAAGCTGATTTTAATCGCAAGGGCGAATCGGCGTTCAGCGATAAGCTCGGCAAAATGGTGGCTGAACCATTTGTCTCTATTGTCGATGACGGGACAGTGCCTAACGCTCGCGGTTCGGTTAATATTGACGATGAAGGAAACGATACCGAGAAAACTTTTATGGTCAGAAATGGTAAGCTTGAGAGCTATCTGCATGACAGGATAAGCGCGAAACATTACGGAGTAAATCCGACAGGTAACGGCAGGCGAGAATCTTTCAGGCACGTGCCTCAGCCGAGGATGAGATGTACTTATATGGAGAATGGGCCGCATAAGCCGGAGGAAATAATCAAGAGCGTTAAGAAAGGGCTTTATGCGGAGCATTTCAGTAACGGCCAGGTCATGATCGGTGCAGGCGATTTTTCATTCTATGTCAAATCCGGCAGAATGATAGAGAACGGCAAGCTGACCCGGCCGGTCAAGGATGTGAATTTGATTGGCAACGGGCCGAAGGTTCTAAAAGATATTGTTATGGTGGCTGATAACTATGATCTTGATCTGCACGGCGGGACGTGCGGCAAAGGCGGACAGCGAGCACCGGTTTCGATGGGACTTGCGACTACTAAAGTTTCCAAAATTACCGTAGGCAGTGTATAGATCGGGATATGAAAATGGCAGAGAACAACACAATAGATTTAGCAAAGTGGACAATTGAACAAGCTCAAAAGGCGGGGGCCGATCAGGCGTCGGTCAGGCTGTCGAAGAAAAGAGAGGTTGAAGTTAGCTATCGAAAGGGTGAGCTTGATAAATTGCAGGAAAATACGAAAAAATCTCTGACCCTTAATGTGTATGTTGACAATCGTTATTTGGGCAGCTCTACCAACGATCTGAAAAAAGACTCGCTAAAAACAATGATAACCGAGGCTGTCGCCAGTGCAAAATATCTGCCTAAAGATGAACACAGGCTTTTGCCGGATCCGAAATATTATCCAGAGAGCCCGAGCGTTCTTGAGATGAAAGATCCGGCTTATGAAAGCATAGATACATCGCGGAAAAAAAAGATTGCCGCCAAGCTCGAAAAAGCGGCAATGTCATATAGTGATAAAATTATTTCTGCTACCAGCGGTTATTCGGATAGTAAGGCTGAACTTACAATAGCTAACAGCAATGGCTTCATTGGAAGTTATCACACTACTGACTTTAGCATTTATACAGAAGCCGGTGCCGATGGCGGCGATGGTACCAGGCCTGAGGCGTGGGACTGGGCATGGACACGATTTATTAATGATCTGCCTGACCCTGAATTAATAGCGAAGATCGCCGCTCGACGGGCATTGGCAAAAATAGGTCAGAGTAAAATCGAGTCCTGCAAGTGTGATATGATAGTAGAGAATCGCATGGTTGGCGGCAGATTGCTCGAAATGCTGCGGCGTGCTGCTACGGGGCGTTCATTACAGCAGAAGCAATCTTTCCTTGAAGGCATGGTCGGCAAAAAGATCGGCTCGAAAAAACTTACAATCATTGATGATCCGTTGTTAGAAAAAGGGCTGGGCTCCAGGCCGTTTGACGGGCAAGGTTTGGCTTCTAAGAAAAGGGTAATGGTCGATAGGGGAGTACTTAGGCATTATTACATCGATAACTATTACGGCAGGAAGCTTGGAATGGAACTGACTACGGCTGGGCCGTCTAATATTATAATACCACCGGGAGAGAAGAATCTTGAGCAGATGATAGCAGGTTGTTACAGGGCTATCATAGTCAGGGGTTTCATTGGCGGCAATTCAAATTCAACTACGGGTGATTTTTCTATGGGGGTAGTAGGTGAGCTTATAGAAAACGGTAATATCGTCAAACCTATCAGCGAAATGAACATTGCCGGCAACGCTATTGAGCTGTGGTCCAGCCTTTATGAAGTAGGCAGTGACACACTCGAATATTCCCAGAATCGTACGCCAAGTCTTTTATTTAAAGACGTATCATTTAGTGGAATATAATTACCAGGTCGGATTTAATTGTTCTGGCTGAAACTGTCCTTTTAAGATATTATTGCTGTCACTATGGATGAGGTCAGGCGGCAGCTACAATTAATAGATTCGCAGTTCCGGGGGCAGTGGGATATTCTTAGAGAACTTCTTCATACAGCCCCTTTAACTATCGTTGCGATTGGCCTGATCAGTGGAATACTTATTCAATATTACCTTGCTCTATCGATATGGCTTTGGTTGTTCAGCGCGATCGGTATCTTTTTAATAGCAGGCTTTTCCTTAATAAAGTACCGCGACACAAAATGGTTATCATTGTTAATGGCTGCTGGTGCGTTGTTGTGTACTGTAAGTCTTGGCGGGGCAAGGCTGGCGAGGTTTGACCATTATGAATCGAATGATATTCGAAACTTTGTAGATGCCGAGCGGGTGTTGGCGACCATACGTGGTGTAATTAAAACCGAGCCTTATACGAACCATAATGAACAGTGGGCGTTTGCAAAATTTACTCATACCGATCCTAAGAGCAGCTTTTACCTCGAATTGACCGAGGCCTATATGCAGACGGGATGGGCCAAGGTATCAGGCACTGTTCGAGTGCAGGTATATGAGCCGGTGTTAGACCTCAAAGCTGGTGATCATATTGAGGCTTATTGCTGGCTTGATAGATTCAGACCTGCAACGAATCCGGGCAGCTTTGATTTTAAGGAGTACCTCGCCAGGCGAAATGTCCATGTCGGCGCAACAATTAAAATGCGTGACAGTATTAAAGTTCTTGAAAAGAATAGTGGTTTTTCTTTTAGCAATATCAAAAGAGCGGTTAATTGAGCTGCGGAAAGACTATTGTTCGATGAGCGGGATTTGAGCGATCCGAAGCAGGGCTTGCTTGAGGCCTTGCTGTTAGGGTACAGGGGCAATATTGATAGTGCAACCTATCAGGCTTTTGAGAAGACCGGCCTGTTGCATTTAATAAGCTTGAGCGGGCTTCACCTTGGGATTTTGGCTGGCGGTGTATGGTGGATATGCGCGAGGATTGGATTGCTCAAAAAGGGCAAAGCCGTTGCTTGTATTATTTTCCTGGTTCTGTTCTTGATGGTGGTTCCTGCCAGGGCTCCTACAATTCGCGCCGCTATAATATGTTTTGTGTTTTGCTTAGCGGTGCTTTTAAGGCGACACAAAAATCCAATCAATACGCTGTCATTAGCAGCTATAATATTATTACTTATCAGGCCGACACAACTATTCGAAGTCGGTTGGCAGCTGTCGTTTGTCTCTGTACTTAGTATTCTACTTTTATGTCCGCGGTCTTACTCATTTCTAACAGAAAAATTGGTTCCAAAAACATCCCAAAATGACAAGCGTGGTGTTTATAAATTAATATTTTCATTAGAATCTTTAATACTGGCTATATTTTCAACAGGTTTTACCGCATGGATTGGAGGTGCGGGGATATTACTGTATCATTTCAATGATATAACTTTTTTAACATCTCTCTGGACAGTTTTTGTGTTCCCGCTTGTTGTGCTAATATTATCACTTGGTTTTCTGAAAATAATTTTATCAGTACTGTTTACAGGATTTGCTTCAGTTTTAACCGGGCCTATCAATATTTTAGCTATGGCGTTGATCTGGCTGGTAAAGGCAATAGGCAAGGGCGACTTCTCAAACGTGGCTATCGGTTATGTGCCTTTTCTTTTGATAATATTTTACTACACGACGGTGACTATAGCTACGTGGCCGTTTACATCTCGCATTTTCATCAGAAAGGCCATAGCTATTGGAGCAATATCAATTCTTGTATTTGTGATTGGATTCATAAAATGGAGCAACACACATCCTGATGGATTAGTTATGACATGTCTTGATGTAGGACACGGCCAGGCTGTTGTAATACAAACATCTGAGAAGGTTTTAATATTCGATGCCGGCTCGCAGTACAATAAAGATATCGGCAGTCGAATTGTTAATCCATTTTTGCGATATAAGGGAATCAATAAAATCGATGCCGTGTTTTTAAGCCATGATGATATCGATCATATTAACGGTTTACCAGAGGTAGCAGCGAATTATGAAATAGATCATGTGTATGTTAATTCAGCATTTCTTGAAAAAAGTAATCAGCGATCAACGGCAGGTTTCCTGGCAGAAAGACTTAGCGATTATGGCCGTGAGCTCGAAGAGGTTCCAGGTAATTACGATTTGGGACAGAGCGGGTCGGTCAAAATTATTTGGCCAAGTGAAAAAGCTTGCGGCAGGGATGATTTGAGTGACAATGATAAATCGTTAGTGGCCTTGATAGAATATGCGGAAAAGCGGATACTTTTGTGCGGTGATATAGAGAAATATGCACAAGAGCAAATTCTAAAAAATAATCCCGAAATAAAAGCCGATATTGTTTTACTGCCGCATCATGGTTCAGCCCTGACGACCAGTTCGGATTTTGTTGAAAGACTTGCTGCCGAGTACCTTATATGCAGCCGAGGCAAGGGCCGCGGCGAAAATGGCGATATCGCAAATCCTAATGAAAAGTCAATATTTCACACCTCACAAGCAGGGGCCGTAAAGGTGTTTTTAAGGAACGATGGGGAGGTGGGAATAGCCGTAAAAAGGCCAAAATGGTAACTGTTTAGTCAGTTTTGTGGCTTTTCCAGGACTTTTTTTAATAAAAGCATAAAATTTTGTTACAATTCTCTTATTGCCTGCGTCTATTAGATTAAAGATGCTGGACGTCCCGCAATTGCCGGACGGAGGATAAAATCCTGGGATATGAAAAAGATGCAAAGGAAATCCATTTTAATTTTAATAGGCGTTGTTAGCTTTAGCTTTGTCGCTCGTGCTATCACATCACATTTTTACGTTGATGCAACTTACGGTAGTGACAGTTATAATGGATACAACTGGGGCTCGGCCAAAAAGACGATTCAGGCGGGGTTGGATTTGGCGGATGGAGATGATTATATTTATGTCGCGGCGGGTGAATATCATGAGCGAATAGAATTTCCAGAAGCAGAATTGAACAAACTGCACGGCGGTTATCCACCAGGCGGAGGCCAAAGAGATTTCAACAGGTATGTTACAACGATTAGAGGTTTTCAAAATGGCCCGGTCGTATATTTCCCGGCAAAGCCTGACGGTAGAGGATGGCGTGGCAATGAGATCGACGGCTTTACTATAAGGGAAGGGACTGATTATGGTTCAGCTGGCGGTATTTACAGTGCGTCTTCATGGGTGATTATTCGAAACTGTATCATCGAGGAAAATTATTCAACGGATTTTGCCGGCGGGATCCTGATTTATTCTGGTGCTTTAGATAAAGATGACGGGCTGATCATCGAGAACTGTATCGTCAGGAATAATACCTGCTACCAGGGGGCTGGCGGTATTGCCTTGATGGGCGATGTAAGTAATCTCGGTGTATATACTGGTATGATCAACAATGTTGTGGTTACCGGTAACAGTTCGACATCGATATTCGATTATGGGATTGGCGGCGTAGATGTAATATTTCCGGCAAATATAACTTTTACGCATTGTACGGTTGCAGATAATGTTATTGATCACGGCCCACCGACAATAGAAATACCGGGCATTAGGATAACTGGTATTGACCAGTTAAAACAGGGCAGAGCGGATATTCGAAACAGCATCATCTGGCACCAGGACGGTGATGACATTTACGTTGAGTTTAATAAAGGATTGCTTTCGCTAAGTTATAGCAATGTCGAAGATTCTGATTTTGGGGCGGGTGTGATACATGTCGATCCAAATTTTATCGGTTATGAAGACTACAGGCTCGCGAGCCATGAGTCAGGTTGTGTTGATAGCGCAAATGCTGCCTTTTCGATGAGTAGTGATGTTGAAGGCCTAAGCAGACCGAAGGGCTATGGTTATGATATGGGGGCCTGCGAATACCTTTATGGCGATTTTAATAACGATAGAAAAGTAGATGTCATAGATTTAGAGGAGATATTAAATAACTGGCTTTGGAATGAGCCGCAAATCGATATTGCTCCAAACGGCGGAGATGGAACGATTGATTTTCTGGATTTAAGCTTAATGGCTGACAGCTGGTGGGCTGATGTTCCAGAGAAATAGTAGCTGAAGCTAAATGTTAATATGGCAGAGCACCGCTAACGCCCAAGCCATATCTTCATCAGGCACGATCTTAATATCGTATTTTTCATTGATTGGGATAAGGTGTGTTCCCTTATCACTAGTCCTTAGCAATTTACATGTGACGCCTATCTGATTTGAAATGTGTGCGATAGCAACCTGCCCCTCTACGGCTTTAACGGAAGGGCTTACGAGGACTATATCACCGTCGTTTATTCTCGGAGCCATACTGT
>JANQHJ010000032.1 GCA_028282745.1 Sedimentisphaerales bacterium
TCTCCCAACCCGGCTATCTTGCTTTTAACCTGGCTGCTCTCTTGGAAAAGAATACCGCCAAGCATCACAGTTTCACCGTCGGCGCTCAGTGCATAAGTCGTCGTATTCATCTCAGTCCTAACAGGCTGGTTGTTAATTAACTCATTCGCAACCTGTGACATCGTAAGATCGATCTCCATATTGACCTTATTTTGCGGTGTAACATTAGGCCTGATACGAAGCGTCATGCCAACCCTCTCGTATTCGAAGGATTGATTATCTCGCTCGCCCTGCTGGGAGAACTGGATAGCACTGGAAAATGCAACTTTTTGCCCCTTAAAGAAATCTGCCTCCTCATTATCTTTGGTCCAAAGCGTCTGCTGATTAAGTATCTTGGCGTCCACTTTCTTGACCAAAAGATCGACTAAGGCATTCACGTTGATAGATGCTGTAAACACAAAATTCCTGTCACCGCCCAAACTGGCGGACAAATTCATTCCGCCGCCCTCTTCGCCGTAACTCAATCCGCTCAATGCCGCTAAAGAATTTTCACCAAGGGCCCCAAAAGCTGACGGATCGGAGGCTATCTTCAAACCAAGAGACGTAAGATCGTCATGACGTACTTCAAGGACGATTGCCTTTATCATTACCTGCTTACCCGGAACATCGAGCTTGGTGATTATCTTTCCTATATCTTCCATGAATTCCGGCGGGGCAAGACACATGATAGATTTACTCCTCGGGTCGGGAACGAACCTGACACGCCCTATCACATTGCTTATAGGGGCAACATCCTGATCTCGCCTGCCTCCTGTGTTCCACCAGGGCTGATACTGCCCCTGCCCCTGGTTATTGTTATTGTCTTTACCATCCTTGCCGCTCTCTGATTCATCACCTTCCATACCAAGCTGCGACAATCCTGTCTCACTATATCTTATCTTGGCAACCGTTCCCGGTGCGTTAAAGATTGCGTTCAGCCTCTCCGCAAGGTCTTCGGGATCGGCATATTGTAAAACAAATATCTCCGGCGTTTCCGCCATCTCCTGGCCGTCAAGCTCAGTGATGAGTTCTTTGATCACTTCATAAGCTGCCGCGATTTTACTGATTACAATGATCTTCTTCGTACCCGGCACTGCCTTAAATGTCAACTGACCATACAAAGCACCGACAATCTTCTTTTGTTCCTCATCTCTGCCTCGACGCCCGAAAAAATACCTATCGAACCAGTCATCTCCCCCTCCGGCATCTTCGGTAAATAACTCGCTCAGCAGTTTTGCCATCTGCTCCGGATCGGAATTATGAAGAGTGATTATCAGCGGCTTTACTTTCTCAACATCCAGTGGAATATCCCACTCTGCTATCTGCTTTTCGATCTTGCGCATATTCTCAGGCGAAGCCATAACTGATACCTGGTTAGTCATTGGATAAGCGATAACCCTGACCTTCTCACTCGGATTCTCCTGCCTGCCGTAACGGTAATAATAATAATCATACCGACCGCTCGGATCCTGCTCGCTGTATAGTTCGTCGAGCTTACTCTTTATCTCCTCGGCATCGGCGTGTTTAAGGTCGAACACCTTTTCTTCGAAAGTTCCAGGCGGAACATCGATTTCAGCCAAAAGTTTTTTAACCATATTTCTAAGTTCAGGCCGGCCGAATATCAGTATCTGCCTTGACTGCGATAAAGGTTCTACCAACACCGACGTCTTTAGATCTGTCCCCGGTGTCTGGCGCAGCGACCTGCTCAGCCTGTCGGCCACTTCTCTTACATCTGCGTATTTGATCATCACAGTTTCGTATTCGGATTGGATTTTTTCTTTCCTGTCGAGCTTCTCTATCCACTCGCCTATCTGGTTGACATCTTCGGCCGAACCTTTAGCTATGATCCACTTCCTCTGCTGCAATGGAATTAATATGATAGGTGTTTTCGTTGATGTTATGGTAACTGTCTTCGCCGTGCCGTCTTTACCATGATCCCTTCGCGGCGGTTCACGCCGTTCAGGCCTGCCGCGGTCACGCCTGGACTGGCCCATTAATATCTCTAATAGTTGGACTATCTCAGCCGGGTCGCCATCATGTATCCTGAATATCTCCTCGACGGTCTCCGTAGCTCCCGGTATATCAAACTGCTTGATTATCTTCTCGATCCTGATAAGACTGCGCACCGTATCTATAACCAATAACGTCGATGCCCCCTCATCGGCGATAACCGTTCCATGCTCACCGACTAACGGCAATACTATATTGCTCATCTGGGTAGGACTGTAATTTCTCATCTGGAAAAACTTTTGAACAACCTGGTCTTTGTTCTCGATCGCTGCCAGCGGATAATCAGCCGGTATCGTAGGCACCGCCGCCAGACGAGCCTTACTGATAGGCTTTAGATAAATTACATATTCCGTCTCTTCCGCGATAATACCCTTATTCTGGAGAGCCGAATATATCAACGCCAGAGCCCTGGGCCTCGCTATTTCTTGCGGTGAATAGATTGTTATCTTAATATTCATCGCCTCGTCATCCGGTATTACTACCTTACCAGTCCACTCTGCTAACTTCTGCATGATATTTTTCATGTCGAAGTCTTTCAGATTCAGCGATTCCATTATCAAATTAGGATCGATAGGAATATTGGGCTCATTCGGCTCCGATGTCTTGAATACGTTCGGATCAACCGTGTTAGGCTCATTGGAATCACTGACATTCGAATCATTTGCTGCCTCTGATTCAGTTACAGCAGAAGTCTCTTGCTCCTTCTTATTCTCCTGTCTCTCTTTGCGTTCCTTGAGACGCTTCATGCGTTCTTCTTTTCTGTTTTCGAAACGCCTTGGCCCTCCCGAACTGCCCGGTGCCTTATCTGCGTGTGCCGGATATACATAAATGGTTACTACTGCAACTACTATCGCTGCGATTGCTAAAATACTTATTAACTTCTTCACTGTTCTGCCCTTCGTATATTTACATTTCATCTATTTCTTGTTCGATCTCATCGATGTTTTGTTCCATATGATCGATCATTTGCTCTTTCTGCTCCTGGGGCATTGCCTCCCACTGTTTTTTCATCTCTTCTCTTTTTTCTGCAGGAAGTTTGCCCCAGCCCCTCTCGAACGCTGCCCTCAACCTCGGCGATAGTTCTACTCCCAACCACGCGAACATATCCTCTTCTTCCGATTTCTCCTGCGTCGCTTCCTCTACAACCTCGCCCTTCTTACCATTTTCATTTTTAACTTCCTCTTTCTTGGTAATAGTCCTTTTCCTCTTTACTCTCGGCTTACTCATATCAGCTGCCGCCAATGGCGCAAAATTCTTTTTATTACCCTGCCACTCGATGATTACATAAGTCGGATGAACCTCGACAAGATTTGCGTCACCGATCTTTGCCCCAGTCTTATACCACTTGCCGTTAATGAAAGCCTCTTTCCCCATTATCCCGCGCACCTCTTTGACAGGGTGACTTTTCTTCTTTGGCGGTATAAAGAGATTCTCCTTTTTGATCGCCTCGGCAAGCCGTTTCGATTTTTCCAGCGAGTTCTTCAATATATTCGGGTCGTTCGGTTCTGCTACACTCGACATATCAAACTCATCCGCCCCTGCCTGTATCGTAAAGGCTATCTTGACCGGAACAGCCAACGCCAATAACGCCGCCGCAAGGAAAAGCATATTAGCAACTTTATTTTGTTTATTTTTAGTATTATCTACCATTATTACTTACCTGTTCATTTCGCCAGACTGCTCACTACAATATCCACTTCCACCTCATTGCGTTTTTTGTCATCGCAAGTAAAGCTGAATTTCTCGATTCCTAAAAGATACGGATTACTCTTAATATCCCCTAAAAATTCCAGCGCCTTATCGAACTTCGTCCTGCCTTTACATTTTATTTTGACCACCTTATATCCCGCCACCCGCGTTCTGCTTACCGGCAAAAACACCGGCGGCTCTCCACCGATTCCTGCCTTTTTCAATTGCTCTATAAAAGCGTCCCTGAACAAAAATTTCTGTTCGTCTTCACTGACAGGCATCTCAAATACAGGAACTCTCGCAGCCAAACTCTTTGATTTCGCCGAAGCAGGCCTAAGGCTCGATACCTGTTCCCTTGCATTATCAAGACGGCTGCGAACACCCGACCAGTGCTCGTACCACGACATACCACCCCAGGCCAGAACAATAGCCAAAGCACAAATAGCACCCAGCTTCAATGTCCTTACATCTCGTTCTTGAAGTTTAATATTCATAAATTACCTGTTCAGCAAATTAGTTCTTTTACTCTTCGTATATTCCTTGTAATGCATACCCATCACGAAATTCAGCTTATTAGACTTCGAGTCCTTAGGCATGCTCTGAATTTTTACATCACTAATATCTTTCTGCTCACGCAGATAATCCTGATATTTGAACAGCGCATCCTGATTATCCGCCTTGCCTTTAAGGATAATGGGTTTGTTCTTTGTAAACTCAATCCCGTCGAGCCCGATCCCCCTAACCTCGTTGGTATCGGCGATTGTAATAAACTCCAGAAGCTCAGGCCGATGCTTAGCAACCTCCGTTTTAAGATTACGTTTAGCTATCAGTTGCGTAACATTCGTCTCCACTTTAGAATTGTCGAAATTCTTTTCTATTTTTTTAAGGGCCTGCACATCCGCTACATAAAACGTAAGCAGCAGCAACACTCCAGCCACAACAACAGCAACCGCTGACGCAATCAGACTGTTGAACATCTTCGCCTTCTTCGGCTTCTCACCAGCGAGGTAAATGTTATCGAATATATTAAGCCTGTGCTCCCTTTCCACCTGCCCCAACAGGGCAAGCCCTAAACACACCCTGTAATCGTATATCGCCTGCCTCGCGTCACCGCCAAGCGACGAATTCACTATCACCGCATCAGCATCAGCCGCCACCTCATATGCCTTAATACCAGAAACATTCATCTGCCTGACAAGCGACTCTATATAATAGCTCTTATCACTTAGCACATGCACCGGCGGAACTGTGCCTTTGATTTCGAACAATTCGATAACCGACCGCAGATCCTGTATAAACCTATCGACCACCTGAACATTAGCTATGCTGTCCACTCCTTCACTCAGCTCGCTCACCCCGACATCGATACTCGACGAGTCTATCAACTTACCCTTATCAGCCCGGCAAACTTTTGTGTTATGAGCCCCGATACTCACCACGATAGTTGCCATATCACTACCGCCGAACAAATTCCTCCACGCCGCCACTACCGCCTCACTATCAAGCAGCAGCCCGTCCGGTTTAACCGGCCCAAGCGAACTCACAAAATCCCGCAGCACACCCCTGCGCGTCGCCGCCATAGTCACATTGCAATGCTCACCATTGCTGCTGTTAAGCCGATATACCATCTCCATCTGCGCCGGCTCAAGCGGTATCTGAGCCTGCGCCTGAAAATTCACTATCGATTCCGTCTCTGCTTTATTCGCCGTCGGTATTTCAAGCCTCTTGAACAGCACCGATTCACTATCGAATCCAGCCAACAGCCTCTCACTATTACCGCCGCTGACATTCCGCATTTCCGGACAAAGCTCAATCGCCCTCGTCCCCAAACCCGCACCGGCAATGCTCGAAGTCTTTCCCCACACAAGCTCACAGTGATTGCTTCGCAGCTGGATCTTCGCCGTCCGCACATCATCGCCGTCTTTAGCAACAGCATATATCATTCTGTTCATCCTGATATTATTCATATAGTTTTCTATACCTTGTACCCTAATTAATCGCTCCCTGATACCAGTACAGATATTTCCCACCCTGGTTCCTGTCGATTACCGCCTCGGCAAACGCCTGCGATCGCCCCTTCGAGTACCTAAGCGGCGACGCGAAACACCTCACCGTATAAATGCTCGACCGAGTTGTTACGCGATTAGCTAATTTTTTAAATGTCTTCACATCAATCGAAGGCACATCCAGCAGCTCACCGATACTCGTCATAGGCGTCATCAATTCATCTCGATAGCCGACAATAGCTTCCGCCACTTGCTCTGCGTTATCATCACCCGCCAAAAGCGCCGCCAACACAGTCTCCGACGCCGTATTAATATTCACCTTGCCCGGCAGCTGTCCCCTGCCCGTCACCGATATTTTATCGGCAATCTTCTTAAACGTCTCGATATCCATCCTCTGCCCCTGGTCGGATTTCTTATTTTTTTGAGGTGTCTTAGGGCTGTTGTTATTGATCAATGCCCCGATAGACGGATACCGGTTATTATTTTGTTTTGAGCGGTTATTGACTATCCACTTCGCCTGCTCTTTACTGATACTCAATTTATTCTTAAGCACATTCTCATTTACCCTATTGATATTCACTCTCTTATTGCCCACCGAGTCCACATTATTCTCATACGAATAACACGTCAGATATTCTATCCACCCCAGGTCGAGTTGATCGTCACCGTTATCATAAGGCTCAGCCTTGTACCCATCTTTCTCATTATAATCCAGCTCGCCGTTAAAATTTGTATCCTCACCGAACAGCAGCTCACCCCTCACACCCCTCACTGCCAGCAGCTCACGTATCGTCCTGAACGACCCGTTGCGTATCTTATAAGGAATACTCAGATTAAGATAATACCCCTTCTCCACCCCGTTATTTCTCTGCTTGTCATCTTTATCTCGCCAATCCATTATAGCCGCTGCTATCTCTTCCGTCATATTCGGCAAAGCCATCAGTTGTTTCAAATTTGCTGTATTAAGATTCAGCTTCGAGCACTCATCGATCACCACTGCTCTCACCCGGCAATCATCGAGCATTATATCGTTCAAGTCCTCATCGTTATCGTGCCAAATATCCTTCAAGCCGTCCCCGTCCTGCGGGTCCTCATTCAATACCGCAAGCGCCGTTTGCACTCCCGCCCGGCAAGCCCATTCACATCTGAAAGAATCCATTTGCGAATAACTAAGTTTACTATCAACCCGGGCCGTCGCGCTCACCGCGGCAACAATAACCGTCAGCAGCATCGTTATCCACAGCACCGCCACAAGAACAAGTCCATTATTTTTAACTGTTTTCCTCGTCACTTCTGCATCCTGTATTCTGACTTCTGTATTCATTTTTACTTTCATTACATCCCCGGCTGCCCCGGCGTCGCACTACCTTCGCCCTCTTCTGCTTCTTCCGACTCAAATAAACCGCTTGTTCCCGTCCCAGCCTTCGCGCCCGAAAGATCAACCATGAACGTCTGCTTAACAACCCCGGCTTCGGTATTAGCCGCTATACTTACTGCTATAAGATCGCAAAGTTTTTCCATATCTTCAGGCCACGTCTTTAACCACTGCTGACCATCGTAATATTGAATATCGAACAGCACCACATCCTCAGCCAGCACACTCAAAATCCCGCCCGGCTCCGATTCCTTATCCGGGTTAGGCCATATCCGCCGCGTTAAAACCGTCGTATCGTCGCGCCTAAGCAGCATATATTCTATCTCGCAGACATCGCTCTCCGGCAAACCCCGCCGCAACTGCGTCCTTTTGATCCCGTAAAAAACGATCTTACTCGATGTACTATCTTCATAGACATCAATATCGCCGACAAATCTCATATAATTAAAATCGATGTCGCGATAAATATTCATCATATCGCGCCGCATCGT
>JANQHJ010000078.1 GCA_028282745.1 Sedimentisphaerales bacterium
GGCCGAGCAGCTGGGGCTGGATGAGAATCAGAAGCGGATCGCGGAGGTAATCGGTCTGTATCATGATATTGGGCGGTTCAGGCAGTTCAAGCTGCACCGTACGTATAACGACCCGAAAAGCGTTCCGCATAGCGATCTTGGGCTGGAGATATTAAAAGAGTATGACCTTCTAGGTGAACTTGATGAGCGGGAGGCTGAGCTTATTGTCGCGGCGATCGAGCATCATGCGGATAAGCAGTTGCCGGAGGGGCTTAAGGGCGATAAGCTGTTGTATTGTCAGCTGATACGCGACGCGGACAAGATAGATATTTATCGGGTGGTAACAGAATATTACGAGGAATATGCCCGGGATCCTGATGGGTTTAAGATAGAGATCGAGCTGCCGGATGAGCCTTGGTACAGTGATGAGGTGTATCAGAAGATTTTGGCTGGTGGGCGTATAAGCTATAAAATCCTTAAGACGTGGAACGATTGTAAGCTGGTGCAGCTATCGTGGGTCTATGATATGAATTTCGGTGCGACACTGCGACGAGTGAAAGAAAAAAAATATTTGGAAAAGATAATTGATTTTTTACCGGATACAGAGGATATTAGAAAGCTGGGAAAAGTTGTACTTGAATATGTAGAAAAACGGATCGCTCAGAATTAGGAAGGGATGAACTATGGCTGAAGCTATTTTACAGACCAAAATCGAAGAAATGGATTGTGCGCATGGTAAGGTAAGGGATATTTACGATCTCGGCGATAAACTGCTTATAGTGGCTTCTGACCGGATCAGCGCTTTTGATGTTATTATGTCTAACGGCATCCCTCAGAAGGGCGTTGTATTGACGCAGATATCCAAGTTCTGGTTCGAGTTTCTCAGTGATGTTGTCGAGAGCCATTTGATAACCGACGATGTTAGCGAATTCCCTGAGCCGTTCTGCAATCATGCAAATCAGTTGGCTGGACGCAGTATGCTGGTCAAAAAGACCGAGGTGCTGCCGGTCGAGTGCGTTATCCGTTGTTACCTGACAGGGTCAGGCTGGAAGGAATATCAGGCAGATGGTACGGTTTGCGGAGTGCAGTTGCCGGCTGGTATTAAGCAATGCGGTAAGCTGCCGGAACTTATCTTTACACCAGCGACCAAGGCCCAGATCGGCGAGCATGATGAGAATATCAACTTTGAGAGATGCGTTGATATTATCGGCGCCGAAAGAGCCGAGTATGTTCGTGATAAGAGTACAGAAATTTTCGAAAAAGCCAGCGCACATGCAGAGAGCAAGGGAATCATCTTAGCTGATACGAAATTCGAGTGGGGCGTTGTTGACGATAGAATCATTTTGATCGATGAGGTTTTGACCCCTGATTCATCGAGGTTCTGGCCTGGCGATAAGTACGAGGAAGGTCGCGACCAGGAGAGCTACGATAAGCAGTTCGTTCGCAATTATCTCGAGAGTATTAACTTCAATAAGTCCGGCCCGGGTGTTGAGCTGCCGGATGATATTGTAATGAATACCCGCGCAAAGTATATCGAGGCTTACGAGCAGCTGACCGGTCAGAAGTTCGATTTCTAATCAGCGATGAAATATGATCTTCATATTCATACCCAATATTGTGGTCATGCTGAGGGTATGACTATCGAAAAGATATTGCGGCAGGCTGATAAGGTCGGGCTGGATGTTATCTGTATTACCGATCATATCTTTTCACCAGCCGAGTTTCATGTTCCAGCTAAGATCAGGCAAGAAGTCTCACGATATGAAAACAGATGTAAAGTGTTAGTTGGTGCGGAGATAGATGTATCCGGGCCTGATACCGACGGTCGTTTGGTATCCGAGGTGCCTGAGCGATTAGATTTGTCGTAAGTGATTTATTGACAAAAGACGGTAGGTTTTCTTATATTATAGTTATGAGTCCGACAATTTTTCGTGTTGGTAATTATAGATTCTACTTCTTCTCAAGGGAAGAAGAGAGAATGCATGTTCATGTTATTTCACCTGATGGTGAAGCGAAATTTTGGGTCGATCCAATAGTATCTCTGGTGGCCTATACCGGATTTTCCAAGAGGCAATTGAATCACCTGCATAAAGTAATCGAGGAACATAAAAGTGAAATCATTAAAAAATGGAAAGAACACTTCCAGGGCTGAGGTGACCAATATATCTGAGCATGGTTTCTGGATGCTGATAAACGGCAGCGAGTACTTCTTGCCGTTCGAGAAATTCCCCTGGTTTGCTGATGCGACAATCAAACAGATATCACATTTTGAAATTCAAGGTGAAGGTCATGTTTATTGGGCTGATTTAGATATTGACCTGTCTATTAAAATTATTGAAAATCCGGATAATTATAAGTTAATCTCCAAATAGCTGTTAGTTTATTACCACTGAAAGTCGGATGGGAAAAAATAAATCCAATGTTATTCTCATAGGTATATGCGGTTGTGGTAAGAGTACGGTCGGTGTTTTGCTGGCTAAGGCGATGGGGCGGTATTTTCTGGATACGGATGTTTATATCCAGGCGGTCGAAGATAATAACCTGCAGGATATTATAGATGATAAAGGACTGGAGAGGTTTTGCCGGATAGAGGAATCACATATTATATGCGTTGATCTTGAGGACGCGGTGATAGCGACCGGCGGGAGTGTGGTTTACAGCAAGGCGGCAATGAAGCACTTAGCAGAGATCGGGACGATAGTTCATCTTGATCTGCCTTACAAATTGATAGAGGAGCGGGTGCGGAATCTTTATAAGCGTGGGGTAGTTATGGGTGATGCCCAGACGCTCGAAGATTTATATAAAGAACGCCAGCCTTTATATGAAAAGTATGCGGAGGTGACCATTGACTGCTCAGGCAAAAATCATGAAGCGATAGTTGAAGAGATAATAGCGAGGGTAGATGATAACGTTAATTGATGTTTACGGGACGGAGTTCTTTTACAAGGTTGCAGAGTTTTTTGACGGCTTTCCGGGCGGCATCATTTTTCTCTAATCCCATGAACTTGACGCCAAATCTTGTAGTTGAGTCAAGCTCATTCTTGGTGATGAAAATAATCTCGGCATAAAATTCGGCGTGTATTTTTTCCTGAGTAGCAGTGATCTGCATCCTTGTGACCTGGTGTTCGACGAAGTATTCGGTGCAGATGTCGGGCAGTATTGCCTGGGCACCTTTTTCAGAGATGTTTACCAGCATGCCTGTACAGCAGGGGTTATTGTCGCCATTTTTCAGTGGCTTGGCTTTGAAGAATGTAGCGGTAGCGTTGATGAAACTGTTAACAGTCCATCTTGGCATTTCTCTTCTGTCGAAACTGTTTCCGGCTTGGTCTTGCCAATCCATAAATAGCCCTTTAAAAGGAAGCTAACCTACTTATAGCGTAATGAGCATATCGGCTCTGAGCAAGATATGTTGAAGGAAATAATGGGTTGGGAGGTAATATTTGTGCATTTCCTTGGGATTTGAGGCAAAAACTTAGTTATTAGACGTAATTCTGGTTGGCATTTTCAGGCAGGCGGTGCAATAGGCCAATAATAATGCTCGGTTTAATACCCCATTTCAGAAAGGGAACGGGATAATTTGTAGTCCGGCCAAGTCAGCAGGTGGAGGAATTTATCGCATTTTTCTTTTGTCTTGGGGCTGTTTTTGGAGGGATAGGTGAAGCGGTATTTAATGAACCATTTGTCATGTGCGAAGAGGTAAATGGAGGTCGAGCAGTTGAGGTCCTTGAATTCCTTTTTGTCTTTGTATTTGAAAGACAACATTTTTCCCTGCTGGGGGCCGAATGGTTGGCCTATGGTGATGTTACCCTGTTCGAGGCCGGTCATTTCATAGATATCGGTTAGGTATGTTTTTGTCGAGTCGAATTCGGCGTTTAGGTATTCGCAGGCGTTTGCACTATGATATGGGTATAGAGAAACCGAGACTATCGCGTCTTTGAAACCGAGGTAATCGCACTGGTAAGTGACGGTGATGTTTTCCGAATTGCGGGAGAGTTGTCGGATCCGGGTTCGTCTGAATTGGCCTACCGTTGCGGGGAAGAGCATGTTGCTGTCGGGATGGACGTATGAGCCCTGAATAGTTATGTATCTAAAAACCGGTTCGTCTGGGGTATTGACCCTGTTGTCGGGGGCGTCGCAGCCGAGTAAGGTCATTAATAAAAAGGAGGCAAGGAGCACTTTAATGAGTGGGTATTGAATTGTTTTGGCCATTTTTAGAATCCTTTCATTTCCAAGTTATTTTTACCACGAAGTCAACGAAGGTTCACGAAGTTTTATTATATTTTCCCTTAGTATTTCTTCATTTTTTGGTGGTGAAATTGGATTCGTCCTTCTTCGCCAAGACTGCGAAGGATAAATTTTGGATTCGTTTTTCATACTTTACAACCTGTGTCAACCGACACAGGACCGGGGGTTCTGTCTTTAGTCTTTGGTCTATTAACTATCCCCTCTGCCCTACCCCCTGAACGCTACATGCTATGACCTACGAGTATCAAACATCCAGCATCGAGACTAACTGGCTTTCTGATCAAGAAAACCTTCGAGTTTCCTGGCCCGAACAGGGTGCTGAAGCTTTCTGATTGCCTTAGCTTCAACCTGCCTTACGCGTTCACGCGTAACTTTAAATATCCTGCCGACCTCTTCGAGAGTATAGGTATAACCGTCGCCGATACCATAACGAAGCTTAATGATTTCACGTTCACGATACGAAAGGGTTTTTAACACCGAATCAATACGTTCTTTGAGCATCTCCTGCGTAGCCGAAGCGACGGGTGAATCCACCTCATCATCTTCGATGAAATCGCCGAAGTAGCTGTCATCACTATCACCGATAGGCCGGTCAAGACTGATCGGATGCTTTGATATCTTAAGTACCCGGCGGGTCTCTTCAAGACTCATCTCTGCCTTTTCAGCAATCTCTTCGACGGTAGGCTCGCGCCCGAGCTTCTGCGTCAGAGCCTTACTTGCGTTACGCAGCCGGCTCATTGTCTCGATCATATGAACAGGGATACGGATCGTCCGTGCATGGTCCGCGATAGCGCGAGTAATCGCCTGCCTGATCCACCATGTCGCATAAGTACTGAATTTATACCCTCTCCTGTACTCATATTTATCTACTGCTCTCATTAAGCCGGTATTACCTTCCTGAATAATATCCAGGAAGCTTAAACCGCGATTACGATATTTTTTTGCTATTGAAACTACAAGTCGAAGGTTAGCACTGGAGAGCATCCGCTTAGCTTCTTCATATTGCTCGAACAGCCGATCTATCGCGCGCAGCCGCTTATCGAGTTGCTTAGGCGTCTCCATAACAAGATCCTGCAGACCTGCCAGCTCTTGCTTCATTGCTTCGACATCTTCTTCGTTATACATCTCGGTGGGCCCTTTAGCTATAGTGGCTTCCAGCTGATGCATTTTATTACTGATACCATGCAGCTTCGACTTCATCGGGCCGATCCTGCTGGTCCTAAGTGACAACTCTTCTAATAGAGTCGCTACTTTCCTGCGATTACGATACGTACGTTTGATTACAGGCTTGGCTTTTTCTGCGGACTTTATATCGAGTGCCTCGCGGAAAAGATCCTGGTTAAGTTTCAGGAGTTTATTGACCGTTGCCAGGTTCATTGGCAGCCGTCGTTTGATAACTCCGCGCACCAGATTCTCAGCTGTACTGATTTTCATTGTACGATCGAAGGACATGGACCCATCATCAACTCGCTGCAGAATATCCACCGCATTGCGCGCACAATAATCACTTTCCAGCATCTTCCGCCTGAACGCCATCCGGGAAAGCTCTATCTTTCGCGCCAGCGATATCTCATCCTTCCTCGTCAACAGCGGAATCTCGCCCATCTGAGTCAGATACATCCGGATGGGGTCGTCGATACGGCGGGAGGTTTCGCCGACGAGCTCTTTTTCGAGGATTTCATCTTTCTCTTCGTCGCCTTGTTTAGCATCTTCGGCGACGAGTTCCGCTTCGTCCACTTCGAAGTCGTCATCTTCAGCTTTTTCGACGTCAGCTTCGTCAAGTAATGTGATTCCCATTTCGTCAAGGCGCGAAAGCAATCTGTCGAGCTGGGCGGGGCTGACGGCATCGTCTGGCAGATCATCATTCATCTGCTCGTAGGTAATATAGCCCTTCTTTTTGCCCTGCTCGATGAGCTTTTTTAGAATCTGCTCGAGGTCTTTAGGGTCTATTGGTTCAGCCGTTTTTACAGGCTCAGTGTCGGGCCTGCCGGCTTTAAGCTTCTTTCCTGCCACTTTTTCTTCCTTTTAACTTGGTTCGAACTACTAATGAAACAAACTCTCTACTATAATTATGTCATTCCTATACTATAAGGATTGTTTTTTTTGCTTTTTTGCCCAATTTTTTCGTAATTTTTACGATTTTTTTCACTTTTTTCACTTTTTAGGCCTTTTTCGAGCAAAATCGCAGTCACGTCATCCAGCCGTTTTTTGAAATTGCCTTTTTTGGCTCCCTCTTCGCACATCGTTGTAATCATGCCGGCAAACTCAGCATTTTCGATATGAGTCAGTATTTGGGCCAGCTGGGCCTTGGGATTTGACTTGTAAATCTCGAAAATAAGCTCGGCTGATTTCTTCAAAATTGGTACGTCAAAGAGTTCCGGCTTTATACGCTCGTCTAATTCTGTTAAAAGCGAAATATCGTTGAGCAATACTTCAACAATCTCTTTTTGGGCAGCAGCGAATAGTCCATGGCCGAGGTCAACGCTAACAACCTTTCTATTTTTATTTTGATAAGCGGCAGTTCTGCGAACGGCTTTTAGTTTTTTATTTACCTCAGCATTTATCGCAGGGGCTGGCATCGATAATATCGACGATAAACGGTTGATTATCAGCCCTGTTTCAATAGCGTTCAGATTGCCGGTATTGATGGCTACCGAGACAACCTGGATGAATTCGTCAACGGCAGCTTTTCGGCCTGCTAAGGTAGCGTCTGATTCGAAAGTTTTTTGCAGTCTATCCCATTTGAATTTGAAGACGTCAACGGCGTCGTCGAGGACTTTCTGGAAGGCTTCCCGGCCATCGCTTAAAAGGAAATCACACGGGTCCTTACCCTCGGGGACAGTAGCTATCTTTATATCCACTCTCTGCGATATACAAACTTCCAGGGCACGGTTGGCAGCTTCGAGGCCGGCAGTGTCACTGTCATAGACCAGGATTGCGCTTGGTGCGTATCTTTTCAGCAGTCTTGCGTGGCCTTGTGTGAAACTTGTGCCTAAAGTTGCGACGGCATTTTCAAAGCCGAATTGATGTGCCATTATGACATCGGTGTAGCCTTCCATTACAATTGCTTTGCCTTGTGAGCCTATGGCCAGACGTGCCTGTTGGAGGCCATAAACGGAGTTACTCTTATCAAATAGCGGAGTTGTTGGTGAATTTACATATTTTGCCCCGACGCCATCGAGTGTTCTTCCACCAAAGCCTATCACTCTTGCAGTGACATCTGTTATGACGAACATTAAACGATTAACGAATTTATCGTTTAATGAACCGAACTGTCCGACAGCCAGGCCGGAATCGATCAATAGCTTATCGCCTATCTTACTTCTTCTCGCGGCGTTGACGAGTTCAGTGCTGCCGGCTGGTGCGTAGCCGAGTGTCCATTTGTCAATCGAGTCTTGCGATAGTTGTCTGTCGATGAGGTATTGTAAGGCAGCTTTTCCTTTTTCTTCTTTAAGGCATTTGACGAAGAACTTCTGGGCCCATGCGTTTGCTCTTGCCAGGATGTTAGGGTCAATGTCACTTTGCTGCCGGCTGGGCAGGGAGGTGGTTCTTTTTGGTTTAACTTCTATGCCTGCTCGTTTTGCCAGGCGTTCGACAGCCTGGCCGAAGGTCAGGTTCTCGCGCATCTGTATAAACTTAAAGGCATCGCCGCCGGCACCGCAGGCGAAGCATTTGAATATTTGTTTGACGGGATTGACATACATGCTGGGGCGGTGGTCTTCATGGAAAGGACACAAACCAACCATTTCCTTGCCTTTGCGCGCAAGGCTCAGGTGCTCGCTAATTATTTCAACTATATCAGTCGCCTGCTGCACACGACTGATTGTCGCCTGGTCAAATATAAAGGCCATGAACTACCGCTATCTTTTCTTTCTCTCGCCCCTGGTTCGGTTGGGGTGATCAGCTATAAACCCTGTTTAAAAAATACAATCCAGCCACTTATATATGGCTACTATTTGTGAAAAGTCAAATTGCCGGTAAAAATGCCGGTTATGAGGCTGTAAGAGCGTTTTTTTTAAATTGGACACTTGGTATGATAGCACAAAATTTAGGGTGTAGTGTGTAGGGTATAGGGGATAGTTAATAGTCATTAGTTAATAGGGGTTAGGTGGTAGGGAGTAGAAAAAGCAAGAGCCCCCGGCGCAAGGCTGGGGGCTAAACAATCAATGCGGTTTTGCAGTATTTTTTATTGTGTTGCGGATTTGATGGAGTTTCTAAATTCGATATAATCAGCATAACTCATGCGCTTCGGCCAGTCGCCCATGTTCCAAATATCGTCAACAAATTCGAGTATCTCATCTATCTGTTCTTGCGCAGGTTTAGACGGAACAGAACCCCCAGCACAGGTCTGGAGGCTAAACAATGAGGCAGATTGCCGGGTTTGGGCAGAATACGCAACG
>JANQHJ010000093.1 GCA_028282745.1 Sedimentisphaerales bacterium
GAAGTATCCAAAAGGATTAAGTGCTTCAAAATTATTTTAAATTATTCAAAGAGCAGGTTCTAAAAATACCATTTCCGAATTATTATGTCAATATAAAAACCAAAAAAATGTTCAGCTTCAAATTTCGTTTTGTTTTTACAGGCTTGAAAAGGCGCGACTTTGTTTGTATATATAGCAGTTTAACTTTTAGTGTTGTAAGCGGTGATTATGGAATTTCCAGAAAGAATAACTATCGATAAGCATGTTATAGAGATCCGGCCGAGGTACTGCGATACCGACCAGGGCGGGGTTGTGCATCACAGTGTTTACCCGGTGTGGTTCGAGATGGGCAGGACGGAATTACTGCGGGAAAACGGGCTTGCTTATAAAGACCTCGAAGAGGCTGGGATATTTTTTGTTATAGCGAGGCTTTCACTGCGGTATCGACAGCCTGCTTTCTATGACGAGGTGCTCAAGCTCGAAACGAGCTGCGGTAAGGTAACGCCGGGCAAGATCGAGCATACATACGAGCTACGGCGCGGATCAGACGGGATGCTGCTGGTCGAGGGATCGAGCATTCTGGCTTGTATCGACAAAAACCGCAAGGTTATGCGAATCCCGAAATTCATGTATCACGAATAAATAGTTATGAGTTTTGAGTTATAAGTTTTTAGTTTTGAGTCTTGAATTTTTAGTCTGTTTTGCAGAAAAGAAGATTAAAGTCATTGCGAAGGAGCGATAGCGACTGCGGCAATCCTGATTTTTGAACGTTTAAGATTGCTTCGCTGCGCTCGCAATGACCTGATGTTACAACTTTTCTACAGAGCATTTTGAGTTTTTAGTCTTGAGTTAGGCGGCGTTTGCAACTCTTAATCGCTGGTAATTTTAATAAAAACGGCATGAGTGGAGATATGGTTTGACTTGGCAAGTCAAATAATCTAAATTACCAGAAGGGTTAGTAGTGTATCCTTTTAAATAGCTGGACTTTTTTAGGCGAAACGGTAATGGTCTTTGACAAGAAAGAGGAGTGCGGCCTTTTCGGAATATACGGAGCTTCCGACGCCGTGCAGCAGACGTTCTTTGGTCTCTATTCTTTGCAGCACCGCGGACAGGAATCGGCGGGCATCGCGTCGAGCGACGGTGAAAATATTCAGTGTTATACCGGGATGGGCTCTGTCGGCAGAGTTTTTCGCAGCGGCGGTAGTGCGCTCGAGCAGTTAGCTAATCCGATAGCTATCGGGCACGTGCGCTATTCGACATCGGGCTCGAGCAAGCCGATTAATTCGCAGCCTTTCATTACGGAATATTCGCAGGGACAGGTGGCGGTAGCGCATAACGGCAACCTGATCAACGCCCCGCTTCTCCGCGCGGAGTATGAGGCATACGGGCATATCTTTAAGTCAACTTCCGATACCGAAATAATCAGTCATCTCCTGGCCAAGCCCACCCATGTATCCAAATCCGATCCTCTTGCTCACGTACTGAATCATTTGCAGGGAGCTTACTGTCTTTTGTTTATGTTCCCGGACAGAATAGAGGCAGCAAGAGATCCTTACGGCATCAGGCCTTTGTGTATCGGCAAGACGGCTGAGGGACATTACTGTGTGGCGAGTGAGAGCTGTGCGCTTGACGCTATCGGGGCTGAGTTCGTGCGTGAGGTCGAGCCGGGCGAGATAGTGACGTTAAACCAGGACGGTGTAAGCAGCAGATTCTTCGTCAAGCCCGGGACTGTCAAGCCGGCTCATTGCATCTTTGAACATGTTTACTTTTCCAAGCAGAACAGCAATATCTTCGGGCAGAATGTCCATGAATTCAGGAAGCGGCTCGGAAGACAACTGGCCAAGGAGCACCCGGTCGATGCGGATGTTGTGATAGCAATTCCCGATTCGGGGTCAAGTTCGGCGCTGGGGTATGCGCAGGGCAGCGGGATACCGTTCGATATGGGGATGGTGAGGAGCCACTATATTGGAAGGACATTTATCTCGCCGGATCAGAAAATGCGCGAGCTGCAGGTGAGGTTGAAGCTGGCTATTATCCCTGAGATAGTTAAAGACAAGAGAGTTGTCGTTGTGGACGACTCGATCGTTCGTGGTACTACGACGCGCAGTAAGATGCTGGCACTTCGCCAGGCTGGGGCTAAAGAGATACATATGCGGGCAAGCTGCGCACCTATACGATT
Source organism: Sedimentisphaerales bacterium (assembly GCA_028282745.1). Classification (GTDB taxonomy): domain Bacteria; phylum Planctomycetota; class Phycisphaerae; order Sedimentisphaerales; family Anaerobacaceae; genus JANQHJ01. Next base: position 2,159 of record JANQHJ010000093.1, read on the forward strand.
CCCGTGCTTCTACGGCGTTGACTTTCCGACGAAAGAAGAACTTATAGCGAATAACAAAACTATCGAACAGATCAGGGACTTTATCGAAGTGGAGAGCCTGGGCTATCTATCGCTCGACGGGATGCTTGGTTGTGTTGACAGGCCGAAGGATAATTACTGCACGGCTTGCTGGAGCGGGGAGTACCCGATACCTGTTGATGTCCGGCTGAATAAGTTCACTATGGAACGACACCAGATGACTTTATTCGATAACACGGTCACGGAACTTTAGGTGATGGGCAAATCAAGCTGATAATCAAAGTGTATTTGCAATATTAAATCCGAAATCCTAATATCGAAATCCGAAACAAATTCTAAATCCAAATGCTCTAAATGTTCAAAACTTCTTTTCTTAAAAGAAAAATACTTTTAGTTCATTAGAGTTTATGTTATTCGATATTGTTTAGGATTTAGGGTTTAGACTATAGCTGAAATTTCAAAAACTAAGTAACAGTATTGTAAAATCTCAGCAAAACGATTAGGATGGGGATATGGTGAAGGATGATTCGATTACATATTCACAGACGGGTGTAGATATAGACGCCAATGACGAGATGGTCGAGCAGATCCAGTCACATGTTACGAGCACGTTCGGGCCGAGGGTGATGGGGCTTAAGGGCGGATTCGCGGGGATGTTCCGGCTGGACTATGATGAGAGGCTTTTCAAGAAAAACTATAAGAATCCTGTGCTGGTGGCTTGTACGGATGGGGTTGGCAGTAAGGTTCAACTCGCAGCTAAGATCAAAAAGTACGATACGGTAGGTATTGATCTTGTCGCGATGAGCGTAAACGACATGCTGGTTCAAGGTGCGGAGCCGTTGTTCTTTCTGGATTACATCGCGGTCAATAAACTCAGCCCCCCTGTTATAGCTGAGATGGTCAAAGGTGTGGCAGCTGGTTGTAAGCTGGCTAACTGCGCGCTGATCGGCGGCGAGACGGCGGAGATGCCGGACACATACGCGAAAAGCGATTTCGATATGGCGGGATTTGCGGTAGGAGTTGTTGAGAGAAAAAAAATCATCACCGGTAAAGACACTCGCAGAGGTGATGTTATACTTGGGCTCGGTTCGAGCGGAGTGCACAGCAACGGTTATTCACTGGCTCGAACGATATGCTTTAAGAAGCTCGGGCTTAAGATGAAAGATGAAATAGCAGAGCTTGACGGTAAGACGATAGGCGAGGTGCTTCTGGAGCCGACGAAGATATATGTTCAGCCGATCGTTAAACTCCTGCATCAATATAAAGTCAAAAAAGTGGTTCACGCAATGGCACATATTACAGGCGGTGGTCTTGTGGGCAACATTCCACGAGTACTACCGAAAAATTGCAATGCTGTAATTAAGAAAAATTCGTGGCCGAAGCTGAAAATATTCGAATACCTGCAGGCCAAGGGCCCTGTCGATGAAGAAGAAATGTACCGGGTGTTCAATATGGGTATCGGTTACGTTCTGGTCGTGGCAGAAGATTTTGCAAACGCGATAATGAAAAGGCTTACTCGTTACGGTGAGAAAGTTTACAGGATAGGCAGGATCACGGGCGGTAATGGCAAAGTAGTCCTTTCCTGAATACAGCTCATCCAAATAGAAAACGCTGGCAGGACAGTCTCATTATGATCGTCTTAAAACCGACTCATATCATCATCAGCATTATCGGATAGAGGTTTGCTGCGCTTTTGTTACCGGTCCATGTGAGCACCTTATATAAAGTATGCATTTGCAGGGCCGATAAAAGACAGCGTTCGGCCTTTTAATCAACTCTAAAAGCCCATTACAATAGTGTCCCTACATGAGACGTTAACAGGTATGAAAACCTTGTCGAAATAAGGTTTGTATAACTTGTATCCGCTGATATTGGGATTAAACTTTAAAGAAAAGTTCAGAGGGTTCATGAGTGCTATAGAGCAAATGAAAAAGCCAAACTGTCCAAGCTATAAGATACTGATAGCCGAAGATGATATCGTTGACGCCAAGTTAATTCAGCGTCAGTTGTCACAGACAGACCTTGAGATTGATAAAGTTGTCACTGCCAATCTTATCGAGGACGCAATAGATCATCTTCAGAAGGAAGAATTTGACGTTGTTCTTCTGGATATGAATCTTCCTGACAGCTCGGGGCTTGGTACAGTATCGCGGATTCACAAGGAGTTTCCGGGTTTGACGATAATCAACGTCACGGGCGGTTCTGACGAACAGATGGCTTTGAAGGCATTGGCGAGCGGAGCCCAGGATTATCTGGTCAAGGGCAGGTTCGATCCTTACGCACTTAGTAAATCAATTCAATTTTCAATCCAACGTAAAAAGACTGACAGGGCCCTGAGGGAAACATCAGGTAAACTCGACGCTATGCTGGGCGCAATAAGCGACCACATGACAATGGTCGATCGTAATCTCACTATCATCTGGGCAAATCCGACAGCGAAGGCAACTTTCGGTGAGAATATCGAAGGCAGGAAGTGCTATGAGGTTTATTATAAAATCAAAACCGGCTGTCCTAAAAGTTATTGCATGCTGAAGAAGACTTTCGAGGATGGTAAGGTTCATCAGTGGGACACTGAGGTGGTTGATAAGGATGGCAACAGGAAATATTTCCACAGCACAGCTAATGTTGCCTTGAGAGATCAGGATGGGATGGCTGAGACCGTAATCGAAATATCCCGGGATGTCACCAATGCTAAGGCAGCAGAGAAAAGTCTTATAGAGACAAACGCCGAATTGGAAGAGATCAATGTTGAACTCAAGCAAACACAAGGTCAGCTGGTTCAAAATGAGAAGATGGCATCTATCGGTCAGTTGGCAGCCGGCGTTGCTCATGAGATGAATACACCGGTCGGGTTTGTGGCGAGTAACTTTTCGACGCTTCAGAAATATATCGATAAGTTCCAGAGTGTCTTAGCCAGGTACGAAGAGCTTAAGAAAAAGATAGAGAACGAAAGTATCGATTCATTGCAGGGTGACATCGAAGACATTGAAGACCTTTGGCAGTTAAATAAAATGGATTTTGTCCTGGAAGATATATCTGCTCTGTTCGGCGAATCAAAAGAGGGTCTGGCCAGAGTGACAAGCATTATCCAGAACCTGCGAGATTTCTCACGCATCGATCAGGCTGAGAATGTAGCAGAGTATGACCTTAACAGCGGTATCGAGGCGACCTTGACAGTAGCTCGCAACGAGATTAAGTACGACGCTGAAGTTCACCTTGATTTCTGTGACAGCGTACCAGTCACATGTAATTCGGGTCAGATTAACCAGGTGTTCCTGAATATTCTTGTCAACGGCGCACAGGCTATCAAGGGACAAGGTAGAGAAGAGAAAGGCAATATCTGGATAAAGACATACCAGGAAGATGTCTGGGCGGTTGCTGAGATACAGGATGACGGGCCGGGTATTGCCAAAGATAAGATAAAGAACATTTTCGATCCGTTCTTTACGACCAAGCCTGTAGGCAAGGGTACCGGGCTCGGCTTGAGCGTATCGCACGATATTATTGTTAGCAAGCATAAGGGGCAACTGCTCGTCAAGAGCAAAAAAGGCAAGGGTACGAAATTCACTATCAAGCTGCCTTTGGCCATTAAGAATGTTGAAAATAATGAGCAAGAGTTTGTAGGAGCGGAGATAAATGGAAATTAGAACGATACTGTTTGTTGACGACGAAGAGAGTGTTCTGCACTCGCTCAAAAGAGGTTTGATGGACGAGCCATATAATCTTCTTTTCGCCAACAGCGGCAAAGAGGCTCTTGAGATACTCGAGAGCGAAGAAGTGCACGTGCTGGTAACGGATATGCGTATGCCCGAGATGGGCGGACTTGAGCTTCTAAGGAAAGTCAAAGAAGAATATCCTTATATGATCAGGCTCGTGCTGAGCGGTTACGCACATATTGATATTGTGCTCAAAGCCGTAAACGAAGGTGAGATATTCAGATTTATACCCAAGCCGTGGAACCTGGAAGAAGTGAAGATCATTCTGCGTCAGGCGATTGAGTTTTACGATTTGTACAGCGAACGATCTATGCTCTTGAGTGTTGTTGAAAAGCTGATCGAAGGCAATGAGCCGGATCAGGTGAACCTGCAACTGATCAAGAAAATCCTTTCGACCAGAAAGAATCGCCAATATCAGTGGGAAGCGGAAACGACGACGGCTGGGTCCGAAGCTTAAATTAAGCAATAACCTTTGAAGGGGTATAGAAACAATGGAAAAAAGAACAATACTATTTGTAGATGATGAAGAGAGTGTCCTTAACTCTCTGCAAAGGGGGTTGATAGATGAACCGTATGGGACCCTTTTTGCTGACAGCGGCAAAGAAGCCCTGGAATTGTTAAGCAAAAATGAAGTTCAAGTGATAGTTTCGGATATGCGAATGCCGGGGATGGACGGGCTTGAGTTTATCCGTAAAGTTAAAAAAGAGTATCCGTTTACAATACGACTAATAATGTCCGGCTATACGGATTCAAACACGCTTTTAAATGCGGTCAACCAGGGAAAGATATTCAGATATATCCCAAAGCCCTGGAATACAGACGAAGTAAAGCTGATCCTGCATCAGGCAATAGAATATTATAATAACCACAGAGACAGGGAATTGCTGATGAGAGCTTTAGAAAGATTGATCGAAGGAGCTGGGCCTGAAGAGGTGAATCTTGAATTTATCCATGAGACAATCAACAGTCGGAAAAGATTTCAAGATGAGTGGACTGAAAAATTCAGTGAGACATCTGCGGATCTCCAGGGAGTATAAACTATAGGAAATACGTAACCACGTAGGAGTAAAAGGACAATGGAAAACAGGACAATATTATTCGTTGATGATGAAGAAAAAGTGCTTAAATCTTTGCAGAGGGGACTACTGGATGAGCCCTATAATCTTTACTTCGCGACCAGCGGTAAAGAGGCTCTTGATATATTAGAAAAGAAGGAAGTGCATATTATAGTAACAGACATGCGCATGCCGGAGATGAGCGGACTCAAACTTCTAAAAATTGTCAAAGAGAAATATCCAAAAATCGTTCGATTAGTACTAAGCGGCTATACCCAGATTATGACTTTACTTCCGGCAATCAACCAAGGCGAGATATTCAAGTTCATTACGAAACCGTGGAAACTCGAAGAAGAATTCAAGTCGGTGCTCCAGCAGGCTGTAGAGTATTACAATCTCAGGGCTGAACGTGACACACTACTGGCAGAGGTAAAGAAGCACGAAGAAGCCCGGGTATAATTTTACCTGATTGCGTAACATACGGTTTTGGGGAAAACCGCGTTATTTCGAGGGAGATACAATATGGAACAAGTTAAAACTATTCTGTTCGTAGATGACGACCCAAGCGTTCTCGAATCGATCAGCAGAGAGTTATACGATGAGCCTTATGAAATTCTGATGGCTGGCACCGGGGAAGAGGCACTTCAATATATAAACACCCAGGAAATAGCAGTCGTTATCGCGGATATTGCGATGCCGGGAATGTCAGGAATAGAACTACTTAAGAAACTCCAACAACAACATCCGCTGACAGTCAGGATAATCATTTCCGGCAGTACTAATATTACCTGTCTGCTCGAACTGATCAATAATAATATCATATCAAAATACATACCTAAGCCGTGGAATGAAAGCGTGGAGTTAAAAACTATTGTAGCCGAGGCGGTTGAGCACTATAATGATGCCAAGGAATGCGAAAAGATGCTTTCTGAGAATTAAAGCAATAATTTAGTTCATAAATCCATAGCAACGGAAGGACTCGTCAAATGCACAGAGCAGGTAAGCTCGCAGCAGCATCGGCAATTTACGCTTTTTTTAGTGCATATCTTTTTTATCCGTATTTGAGCAGTTTCAGTCGGTTTGATTACCTTGTTATTATCAATACGATAACAGCGGCGATCGGCTGCTATATATTAAGCAGGCGATGGGTAGCAAGCTGGGCAGGTTCATTTTTAGCTGGCGTTATTTATGGATTTGGACCTTTCTTTCTGTCACTCGGGAATTTTCATCCTACAGCGGGAAGTATCGCTGCGATTGTGCCGTGGTCATTCCTGCCAGCGGTTTATTTTGGAAGAGCAAAATGGCAGTGGTTCAGGATACCCTTAAGTGCCCTGCCGTTTTTTGTTATAGCAGCGGCGTTTAAAGCAGCTAATATGGCAAACTTCAACCCTGTGCGTATGCAGATAGTGATCGGCAAATATGAATTAACATCTATCCTTGCTTGCTGTGTGCCGACGAATAAGGCCCAGATACTTCCTGGTGTTTATCATGCTCCCGTCGCAGCGTTGTTCATCGGGATGGTCATGCTCATAATGTCACGAAGATACAGCGTTATGATAACCCTGGCTATAGGACTGATTTTATCTCTTTCCAGAGCTGTGTTCGAGGTGACGCCATTTTTCTGGTTGGTAATACCTGTGTTGTGTTTGTCGGTGATAACAGGTGAAGGTTTTGACGGATTGATAAGCTGCGGCTATAAAGACCGCAAGTGGATATTAGCAAGCGGGATAATTGTGCTTGTCGGGGCGGTTACATGTTTGATGATGGGCACGAAATACGCTTTCGTGATAGCGGGATTGGCGGATAAATATGTCAGGTTGTTCAGGCAGGCAGCGGTAATGTATATAATCGCAGCGGTAGCTGTTGGAGCAATATTCTTTTTGGCAAAAGGTAAGGCAAGGCTAAAATGGATCAGGCTGGGGATAATAAGCTCGGCTATGGTGGTAGATATTTTTCTAAGTGCACGTTATATAGTGGATCACGTCCTATAAGAAGTCTCAATCAGGGCCGTAAATACCAAAATCCTCATAAATGGGTGGATTTCATAATTGCCGGAAAATTTGAAATTGATTTCTTAATTTGCTATAATATTAGTTTGTGAAAATATTATGCAACTTTTGAGGATGTGAGGGATTGGTGGAGCTTTTGAGCCCGGTTAATACGAAGAGAGTGATGAGAAGACCAAGGTCAAATTTGCACGTTCGATGCGGGTATATCTGGTGTTTAATTATATGTGTATTTCCCGGCATCATGTGCACTAATACTATGGCTAAGCCGAGCGGGCCAAGGCTCATCGAGGAGGGAAAAATCCTATCAGCGTTTCAACAGGGACAGCAGCGAACAAAAGTTATAGTCAATCTCGTCAAGCCGGCTGAGTCTCAAGATAAAATGAGATACCGGTCACGTAAGTTAGTTCAAAGGCTGCGCTCCCGGATCCGTGACAGGCAGGAGAGTGTGCTTTCGACACTTGATTTGAGCGACACAAAAATACGCCATTTGTTCGAGAACCAGGCGGGCCTTTCTCTGGAGGTGTCTGAAGCCGAACTCGTGAAACTATTGGATAATCCACTGGTGGAATCAGTAGAGCCTGTTCGCATTCTTCATGCGCATCTTGCCGAAGGTATAAATTTGATAAACGGCCTGGGGTATCGTTCGCAATACAGCGGTGCTGGATTATCAATCGCTATCTGCGATACTGGAATCGATTATACACATCCGTTGTTAGGCAATGGTGGTTTTCCGAATAGTAAAGTCATCGGAGGCTATGATCACGGCGATGATGATGCTGATCCGATACCTAATACTAACGGACACGGGACAGCTTGTGCGGGAATAGCAGCAGGAGATCCGTGTGATTTTAATGATTATATCGGCGGAGTGGCTTATGACGCGAAGCTCTACGCTCTTAAAATATCATACGGAACCACCGGGAACGCTTATAATGACGATATGATAGCAGCGTGGAACTGGTGCATAACTCATCAGTATGACGATCCAAATAATCCTATCATGATAATCAGTACGAGCTTTGGCGGCGGCAGGTATAACAGTACGTGTGACGGGACAACTCCGGCTATGACAACGGCGGCTAATAACGCAGTGGCTACGGGTATGACTTTGTTTGTTTCGTCAGGAAACGACGGGTACTGTGATTCGATTGGCTGGCCGGCTTGTATCAGCAGTGTTATTTCAGTAGGCGCTGTTTACGACGAAAACTTTGGTATATATCAGCCTTGTGTGAATTCAGGTTCCTGCGCGACAAAATATTCGACGACGGGATGTACGACCGGGTATTACGCTATTGATAATACAGCAGCTGATATGGTAACATCGTATTCGAATACAGCTTCTTTTCTCGATTTACTGGCACCAGCTAACCGGGCTTATACGCTGGATATTTCAGGGGCCGACGGCTATTCAAGCGGGGATTATCACGGCACATTTGGAGGGACATCGGCGGCATGTCCTTATGCAGCGGGAGCAGCGGCGGTTTTGCAACAGGCAGCAATGGACATTACCGGCAGCTACCTGACACCAGCCCAGGTGAAGGACCTTTTGATAACTACAGGCGATAACATCACCGATGGTAAGGTAAGCATTACCAAGCCAAGAGTCAATCTTGGCGAGGCTATTGCGAATCTCAGCCCAAGTCCTCCGACAGCTTTTGACATCAATATTTCAACTGGAGCAGCGGTGCCAACTACCATCACGCTGCAAGGCAGTGATGAAGGGCTGCCGAACCCTCCCGGCGATTTGAACTTTATCATCGTTTCACTCCCACAACACGGTTGGCTCGAAGATCCAGATTCAAATGATATATCGAGCGGTGAATTGCCTTATACCCTTATCAATGGTGGTGAAGAAGTCATCTATACATCTCAAGTTAACTATACCGGGCAGGACGGCTTTACCTATAAGGTCAACGACGGCGGGATGGACGCTAACAGCGGTGACTCGAATGACGCAACGGTATCGATCAATATCTACAGCACGATTTACTTCGCTGATATGAACGATGACCCGTGCTTTACAGCCAGCGGTGAGTGGCAATGGGGAGTGCCCACGGGTTCGGGCGGAACGGCACACGGTAATCCTGATCCGACAGCTGGATTTACCGGCTCAAATGTTTACGGTGTAAACCTTACTGGAGACTATAACCTGGCAGTAGGAGGACCCTACTATATTACAACACCGGCAATTAACTGCTTCGGATTTGAGAATGTTCATGTTAATTTCTACCGTTGGCTCAATACTGATTATCAATCCTATGTTACGGCAACTCTCGAGGTTTCAAATGATGCTAATTCATGGACGATGATCTGGCAGAATGGTTCGTCTGTTGATATTACGGATAATTCGTGGCAGAACTATAATTATGATATCAGCACAATAGCTGACGATGAGCCGAATGTCTATTTGAGATGGGGTTACGCGGTTGATAATTTCGCATACGCATATTCCGGCTGGAACCTTGACGACATTGAATTGACGGGCGATATAATTCCACAGATGAAAAATACTTTGACGACTTCTTCAAGCACGGGCGGTTCGGTCACCGTGCCGGGTGAAGGCTCATTCGATTATAATGTCGGCGAAGAAGTTAATATTGTCGCAGAACCGAATGCTGGGTATTACTTCGTTAGCTGGTCGGGCGATGTTAACAACGTCAACGATGTGAACGCAGCCGGTACGACCATTATAATGGATGCCAATTATTCGGTCGTGGCTAACTTCGCCCAGAGTCAATACACGTTGACTATAAATATAAGCGGCAGTGGCTCGGTGACGAAAGAACCGAATGAAGTCAGCTATACTTATGGAACAGTGGTCGAAGTAAACGCTATCGCGATACCGGGCTGGAGCTTTGATTACTGGAGCGGAGATATTAACAGTGTGGCGAATCCTGAGACTATAACAATGGATGGTAATAAAAGCATTACCGCCCTGTTCACAGAGAATCAATACACATTGACAATCAACACCACTGGTAACGGCTCAGTGATGAAAGAGCCAAACCAGTTAACTTATACTTACGGCAGTGTTGTCGAGATAAATGCAATCGCGGCTCCGGGCTGGGTGTTCGATTCATGGAGCGGGGATATTAACAGCACGTCGAATCCTGAATATGTAACGATAGACGGCAATGAATCAATAATGGCAACTTTTGTACAGCAGTTTGTAATAAACGCATCTGCAGATGCTAACGGCTCGATCGATCCGTGCGGCGCTTTTATCTTAAACGCCGGGCAAAGTCAATTATTCACGGCTGGACCGGATACCGGTTATGAAGTTAATGAATGGTTCGTAGATAATAACAGCGTTCAAGTGGGCGGTGAGTTTTATCTACTTTCAAGTGTCGCTGCCGATCACAATGTCCTGGTAACGTTTATCGCGGTGCCGGAAATAAGTGTTTCGGCAATGTCGTACGATTATAATCAGGTGCGAGTCGGGTTTTATGAGGACTGGAATTTGTCCATATATAATGAAGGTGCGGCTGGGCTGATAATCACCGATGTCAACGGGCCAAACTCGGTTGATTTCAATGTTGTCGATTCACCGGTTACCCCTTTTACTATAGAGCCGTTCTCATCGGCAATATTGAAAATAAGATTCGAGCCATTAGCCGGGGGAGATAGTTCGGGGATTCTATCTATATTCAACAGCGATGCTAATGAAAGCCTAATGCAAATATCTCTAAGCGGTGTTGGAGTCGAACCGGTTGTTATATATGTCGATGCTAATTCTGTGGGTGATAATAACGGTTCAAGCTGGGCGAATGCGTATATGTATTTGCAGGACGCTTTTTCGGTAGCTGAGTATGGCGATCAAATTTGGATAGCTGAGGGGCTTTATAAGCCGGATTTGGGAGGTGAAATAACACAAGGTGATCCGAATTACTCATTTGAGGTTATAAACTATTTGAGTATTTACGGCGGCTTTCCAAATACCGGTGAGCCGAATATGGCTGATCGCGATCCGAAGCTTTATGAAACTATTCTAAGCGGTGACCTTAACGACAATGATGTAAATATCATTGATCCGTGCGGCATCCTAAATGACGCCAACAGATTTGAAAACAGCTACCATGTGATATTCGGCATTGAGCCAACGAATTCGTCTGTTATTGATGGCGTTACGATCACCGGCGGTAATTCGAATGATTACGGCGGCGGCATTTTGGATTTCGACGGTGTGATACGAAATTGCAGAATCATCCGCAATACATCCGATGATCTTGGGGCTGGGCTGTATGACTGTAACGGTTTGGTCGAGAGATGTTTTATAGTCGAGAATAGTACAAGAGCCAGTGGCGGTGGATTAGCTAATTGCGACGGTGAGTTATTGAGCTGTGTTATTACATCGAATACGGCGGACGCCAACGGTGGAGGTGTGTATTCGTCAAGTGCAGATATAATCGGCTGTACGATAGCGGATAATTATGCGGACAGTAATGGCGGCGGGCTGTATGATTGTAATGGTTTGATAGAGAACTGTATTATATGGGCGAACTCAACGAGCTCTGGCGATGAACAAATATTGAACAGCAGTGAACCTAATTACAGTTGTATCGAGAACTTCTCAGGAGGTGGTGTTGGTAATATCGCAAGTGACCCATGTTTCATGCGGTTGGGTAGTTGGGATACGAACGGAACAGCAACAGATATGAACGATGATTTCTGGGTGGACGGTGATTATCATTTATTAACAGATTCACCTTGTATCGACGCGGGTGATCCAAATTACGCAGCAGATGCTAACGAAAAAGATATAGACGGTGACGCGAGGGTGATCGGAGGGCGAGTTGACATGGGAGCAGATGAATATACGTTCGGCGAGCTTTCAGATTTCAGCGGGAATGGAATTGTCAACTTTGAGGACTATTCGATAC
>JANQHJ010000130.1 GCA_028282745.1 Sedimentisphaerales bacterium
TATGGCGCAGCGGCTTGGTGAGAAGCTGCTGGAGCATGACTCGGTCGATATTGTCTGCGGGGCGGGGCAGATAGCCGATATTCCACAGCTTGTAAAAAAGGCAATTAATAATAAGTCATTGCGAGGCCCAAAGGGCCGTGGCAATCTTGAAGACTCCGAACGAGCAAGATTGCTTCGCTCCGCTCGCAATGACAGTATAAAAGAAAATGCGTTTGTCCAAATCACAGAAAGCATCAGGCAAACTGATCCCGAGAATCCTGCATTGGAGGATTTCGAGTCGGTATATGACCGCAGCGATAAAGATATACCCGGCCAGGCTTTTGTGCGTGTTATGCGCGGCTGTGATAATTTCTGTACTTACTGTATCGTGCCTTATGTGCGCGGGCCCGAGATTTCCCGGCCGGTCGATAAAATAATTGAGCAGGTAAAACGATTGGCTGATGATGGGGTGAAACTTATAACACTGCTGGGCCAGGCGGTAAATAAATATCAGTATGTTGGTGATAAGACATACACACTTGCTGGTCTGCTTTATAAAGTCAGCGAGATCAACGGCATCGAATGGATACGTTTTGTTACAAGCTATCCACAGAAGGAAGGTTTTAAAGAATTGATGCAGGCAATGAGAGATTTGCCGAAGGTCTGTAATTATCTGCATATACCGGCTCAGTCTGGTTCTGATAGCGTACTAAAAGCGATGAATCGTCACTATGACAGCGGTGAGTATCTCGAATTACTGCGACAGGCCAGGGAGATAGTGCCGGATATTGATATTGCCGGTGACTTTATAGTCGGCTTTCCAGGCGAGACTGAGCATGATCTTGAAGAAACTGCTGAATTGATAAAGCAGGCTCGGTATAAAAATTGTTTTGTGTTCAAGTATTCGCCTCGTCCGGGTACGACATCGGATAACCGGCTCGAAGATAACGTTCCGCTTGAGGTTAAGAAGCAGAGGAACTATCGATTATTAGAAGTGCAGGAAAAAATCAGCGGAGAGTTGGCCCAGGGGTTTTTGAGTAAAAAGGTGAAGGTGTTAGTAGAAGGGCTCAGCAAGAAACCGCATCTAAATTCAGATGAGCACCAGGGCAATCCACAACTGATAGCAAGGACAGCCGGTGACTGGATAGTTGTTTTCAACGGGCCGGTGTCACTGGCAGGGGGATTTGCTAACGTAAAAATAACAAAGGCAAGCCCGCTCACTCTTTTTGGTGAGCTTATAAAATAAAATTTAAAAATTTAAATTTTATTGTAACAATTTCTCTTGACAATGGTCTTATATGTCGATAGGAAAGATGTATTATCGTTGAAAAGTGACTTTTAGCTTCGCTCAAGGGAGCACCGACATAATGACAAAGCAAAGAAATACACATAAGTTTATGACCACCGGCCTTTCGGGCGGTATGGTATTGCTGTATGTCAATACAGCTGTCGTTATGCCAAGAAAGGAACCGGCTCCCTAACAGGAATTTTATATTTACGTGTTAAAAGCCTTTCAGGGAGTAAAAACCTGAAAGGCTTTTTTTATTTAGCGGCGTGTTATAGTTTTTTTAAGAAAGGGGTGAACCCTATGCGGTTGGAGTGCGCGCTTATCGAGGCAAAGGAAGAAATAAACTGGTATGAAGACGATTCGTTCTGGGAAGTGTTCGGGCCTGAACTGTTTCCGGCTGAGCGTGTTAATGCGGCTACGCTGGAAGCTAAGCAGATCGCCGAGATGCTGGGACTAAAGGAACGCGCAAAGATTCTGGATCTATGCTGTGGGATCGGCAGGCATAGTATCGCTCTGGCTACAGATAGTTTTGAGGTGACAGGCGTTGACCGAACGGAAAGCTATATCGCACAAGCGAGAAAGAATGTTGGCGATGAACCATTGAGTATTAATTTTGTTATCGGTGATGCCAGGCAGTTCTGTCAGCTTAATACTTATGACGCGGTTATTAATATGTATACGGCGTTCGGGTATTTCGAAGACCAGGCGGATGATCTGCGCGTACTGCTGAACGTTCATGCGTCATTGAAGAAGGACGGTAAGCTGCTTATCGATCTGACAGGTAAAGAAGTTTTTGCCAGAGAGTTTCAGCTTAGAGACTGGCACGAGCATGAGAACAGAATCTTTCTGCGCGAATGTGAGGTTGATTGCAACTGGTCGTGGCTGAATTCGAGATGGATACTGATCAAGGACGGGAAAAAATATGAGCATAGATTTGGGCATAGAATTTACTCGGCGGTTGAGTTGTCGAACCTTTTGTACAGGGCAGGCTTTAGTGAAGTTAATGTTTATGGCGGGCTGGATGGATCGCCTTATGACGAGCGGGCTCAACGTCTGGTCGTTGTTGCTGGGAAAGAATAGAAAGGGAACGTGATGTTGATCAAGGAACTTACGATTGAAGATTATCAAGCAGTTGTTGAATTATGGCAGGGCTGTAAGGGGATCGGTTTGAACCTGCGTGATGTTGATTCTAAGGAAGGAATCGGAAGGTACTTGCAGCGTAATCCCGGGCTTAGTTTTATAGCTATTGATAAGTCAAGGGTGGTCGGTACCATTCTTTGCGGGCACGATGGCAGGCGAGGATATATTAATCACTTAGCGGTGGCTGAGAAGTATCGTAAAAGCGGGCTTGGCAAAGAGCTTGTGCAAAAAGTTTTGCAAAAACTTCGCGCGATAGGTATTGTCGGATGCAACGGTATGGTTTTTAATAACAATACCGCGGCGCTGGAGTTTTATAAGAAAATAGGTTTTTCGAGTCGCAGCGATTTAATCATAGCTCAAAGCGAGATCGTCCTGTAAATTATTGGCGTCTAAGGATTATGAATTGTAACTAAGGTATGATAATTACTGTTTTTGGAGTAATCGTGTTTTTTACGATTTTGAGATGATCTTTAATACAAAACAAAATAATAAATTGCGATTGCTGCGTGGACAAGGCGGTTGTGGTGAGGTTCTCGGCCTTGCTATACCGCTTATACTAAGTACCGGAGCGATGACCGTTCAGATGTTCGTGGACCGTATGTTTTTGATGTGGTACGGTAGCGATGTAATGTCGGCGGCGGCGTTCGGCGGGATAGTCAGCTTTACGATCTTTTGTTTTTTTCTTGGGATCGTAACGTACGTAAATACTTTTGTGGCTCAATATGACGGGGCCGGTCGTCAAAATCGGATCGGACCTTCGATATGGCAAGGTGTTTATTTTGCGGTGGTTGCCGGTGCGTTAGTTGCAATGACAGGATTCTTTGCCGAATCGATCATCGGTCTGGGGGGACATGAAGAAACGGTACAACAATATGAAGTGACGTATTTCAGAATACTGGTCATAGGCGCGATGCCCGGACTTATTCCGGCTGCGCTTAGTTGTTTTTATACCGGCAGGGGCAAGACCTGGACGGTTATGTGGGTGAGTATCGCGGCGACGTTATTGAATATTGTTTTGGATTATACGCTTATCTTCGGCAACTGGGGGTTTCCAGAAATGGGAATCGCAGGTGCGGCATTGGCGACTGTAGCAGCGTCAGTGCTTTCGACGGTGATCTATTGTGTTCTGTTTGCGCAAAAGAAGTACCGGAAAAAATACGCTACATTATCGGGCTTTCGGTTCGATCTGGAATTGTTCTCGAGGCTAATGAAATACGGAGTGCCAAGTGGAGTTCAGTTCATGCTTGATGTTCTCGGTTTTACGGTTTTTATAGCTTTGGTCGGGCGGATAAGTACTCTTTGTCTTGCGGCTTCATCGATGACTTGGCAGATCAATAGCTTAGCATTTATGCCGATGTTGGGTTTGAATACGGCGGTGTGTACCTTAGTGGGCAGGTATCTCGGTGACGACAATCCTTATCTTGCCCAGCGAAGTACGTGGTCGGCTTTTGCGATAACAATGGTTTATATGGTCACATTATCATGCGGCTACTGGCTGATCCCAGGTGTGTTTATGTATCCATTTAAATACGGAGCTGACATAGCAGAATTCGCAGCTGTCGAACCGATAGTTATAAACCTTTTAATTTTTGTAGCATTCTATTGTATTTTTGATTCCGGCACTTTAATCTTTTCAGGTGCTCTAAAGGGAGCCGGGGATACCAGATTTGTGATGCTTTTGTCGGTCTCGCTGAATTGGCTGATAATGGTTATCCCGGCGTACCTTGCTATTAGGTATTTAGAAGGTACCAAGGCCCTTTACCTTGCGTGGGCTGCCCTTACGGGTTATGTTTCTGTGCTTGCAGTTTGTTTTCTGTTTCGTTTCCTCGGCGGTAAGTGGAAATCGATGCGGGTAATAGAAGCTGCTCCACAGGCCGTACCAAGAAATCTGCCGGCAGTACCCGCTATCGAAGCGGAACTTCCTGAATCATTAGTGCGTTATGCAGACGGAAGCTCGAAAGATGAAGATCAGGGAAGCAAATCAGAGTGATATAAAGATTTTGGTGAATTTGATCCGTGGATCGTTCGCTACAGTCGCGGAGCAATTCGATCTTAATGAAAACGATAATCCACGATGTACATCTTTTTATACTGAGAAGCGGGTGAAAGGTGATTTCGATAATGGGATCAGGTACTATATCCTACAGCGGGACGGGAAGGCTGTTGGTTCTGTTGGTATGGAAACAGCAGATGAAGAGTTATGCTATCTTATGCGATTGAGTGTGCTGCCTGAATATAGAGGTCAGGGGCTTGGTGAAAAGCTGGTAAGGTACATATTCGGATTGGCCCAAAAGGCAGGACTGAAACGCATTCGAATTGGTGTTATAGAAGAAGATGTGAGGCTCAAAAAATGGTATGAAAAATTCGGTTTTGCTCAAATAAAAACACAACAATTCGATTATTTGCCATTCTTAGCTGCGTTTATGGAGGCGAAAATATGAGTGCTAATATAGGTAAAGAATTTATAGAAAAGACCAAGTATAAATATCTATCGGCTTCGCCTCAGCAGCAGGGAGTGGCGCCGCCGAAGTTACAAGCGGATCTTTCAAAGAACGGTGAGCGGGTCGATCTGCCGGAGCCACTTAATAACGAATTTAAGGCCTTGGCGGATTTGAGGCAAAGCGTAAGAGATTTTAGCAATGAGTTGCTTAGCCAGGAGGAACTTTCATATCTGCTGTGGTGTACGCAGGGAGTAAAGCAAGTTGAGAGTGGAATGCATACTTTCAGGACAGTGCCATCTGCTGGGGCGAGGCATGAGTTAGAGACTTTTGTGATGGTTAACCGGGTAGAAGGACTTGAGCCTTATTTATATCAGTATCTTGCAATAGATAACAAGCTTGCTATAGTTTCTAAGGATGAACGTATGGCAGGTAAGATATCTTTAGCCTGTTTAGGCCAGCAGGTTGTTGCAGCCAGTGCTGTAACACTGATATGGGTAGCTGCTATTGATAGAATAGCGTGGCGATACGGTGAAAGAAGCTATAGATATATTTTTCTTGATGCCGGACATGTTTGTCAGAATTTGTACATGGCGGCTGAGGCTATCGGTTGTGGATGCTGTGCTATTGGGGCTTTTGATGATGATGTTCTAAACGAAACACTCGGGCTCAATGGTAAAAATTATTTCGCGATCTATGGCGGCAGTGTCGGGAAAAAATGTTAATAAGGGATTAAAAAATGAAAAAGCTGCTTTTGGTATCGATATTAGTCGTGCTGGTTTTTTCTTTAACGGGCTGTAAATCCAAAAGTGAAAAGCAGGTCATTTCATTTGATGGTGTTAAGATCAGCTATGATGCCCAAGGCAAAGGTGAACCTGAGTTAGTTTTTGTTCACGGCTGGAGTTGCGATAAGGAGTTCTGGAAGTACCAGGTTCCGTATTTTTCAAAGAAGCACAAGGTTGTAACTATTGATATGGGAGGGCACGGCAAATCGGGTAAAAGCAGGGAGCAATGGACGGTTGAAGCTTATGGTAAAGATGTAGCAATGGTTATTGAAAAACTCGACCTTAAAAAAGTAATCCTTGTAGGCCATTCTATGGGGGGGGCAGTTATAGCAGAGGCTGCATATCAACGGCCTGAAAATATTATCGGTGTGGCAGGGGCCGATACTTTTCACGATTTTGAAAGAGGATACAATTCAAATCTAATTCGACAGACAGTTGAGGAAATGAAAGCAGATTTTGTTGGGAAAACCACAGGTTTTATTAATTTAATGTTCTCTAACAGCACAAATACAGAGCTAAAAGACTGGATAATAAATAAGGTGATTATGTCTGATCCGAATGTAGCTATAAATGTTATTGAGAACCTATCCGACTATGATATTAAAATGGCTGTGAGTAATATTTCAGTGCCGGTCTATAGTATTAACTCTGATCTTTGGCCTACCGAGGTAGAAGGTAACAAGAAATACGCAAAGACATACGAAATTAAAATGATGCCGGGGTTGGGGCATTTCGTTATGCTGGAAGATCCGAATGGTTTTAACAAGCTTCTTGATGAAGTTATAAGCGAAGTAGCTATATAAATATGACAGATAAATATAAGCATATCATCTGGGATTGGAACGGGACGTTGTTCAATGACGTATGGTTATGTGTTGAAGTCCTTAATGGTGTTTTAAAGAAGTGGGGTAAAAAGCAAACTGACCTTGTCAGCTATAAGCAGCTGTTCGGATTTCCGGTTAAAGATTATTATGAAAGGCTCGGGTTCGATTTTTCGGTTGAGCCTTTCGATGAGATAGCGAATCAGTTCATAGAAGAATATAACCGAAGAAGGCCGGAAGGTAATTTGCATGATGGAGCAATAGAAGTCCTGGAATATATCAAGGCAAGTGGTTTAGCTCAGTCAATACTGTCGGCTTATCATCAGCAACTACTTGAGGATGTGGTGAATTATTTTGGGATAAGAGGTTACTTCGAAAAACTTATCGGGCTCGACGATTATTACGCGAACAGCAAAGTGCATCTTGGTAGAGGATTGATAAAGGATCTGGATTTAGAGCCTCAGCAGATATTGCTCATTGGTGATACGATACATGATTTTGAGGTTGCGAAAGACATCGGTGTTGACTGTGTGCTTTTGTCGTGTGGTCATCAAAATGGAGAAAGGCTTGATGTTTGCGGGTGTAAAGTAATAGATTCACCGGGACAACTGGCAGATTTGCTTTAGTTTGAGACTGCATAAGTGTTTGTTTTGCAGTTGTTTACAGGAACAATTCTTTTTTTGTAATCACAATAAATCATTGCTAAAAGGGTGATTTTCTGATATAAAGTCCGGCTGGTATTAATGTTTGAAAGGATTAATGTGGAAGCTATTAAATCAAGGAACACTGAAGTGATGAAATATGATCCAACTTTAAAGAATAAAGTTGCTGATATTTCTTTGGCTGCTTTTGGCAGGAAAGAAATGCAGTTGGCGGAAAATGAGATGCCTGGTTTGATGGCAGTGCGAGAAAAGTATGGTAAGGATAAACCGCTTGATGGATTGAAAATAACCGGCAGTCTGCATATGACTATTCAGACTGCGATGCTGATCGAGACTTTATACGAGCTTGGCGCGGATATTCGCTGGGCGTCGTGTAATATTTTCTCGACTCAAGACCACGCAGCAGCAGCTATAGCAGAGGCTGGTACCGCGGCAGTATTCGCCTGGAAGGGTGAATCTCTCGAAGAATACTGGTGGTGTACTGAGCAGGCATTGACGTGGCCTGACGGCAGCGGGCCTGACATGATAGTCGATGATGGTGGTGACGCTACCTTGCTTGTCATTCAGGGTATGAAGGTTGAGAAAGATCCTACGCTGCTGGATAAGAAATATGACAACAAAGAATTCCAGGTGATAATGGATCGGCTGGCGTCGAACTATGAGGATAGTAATGATCGCTGGACCAATGTTGTTGCCAATATTCGTGGTGTTTCAGAGGAAACAACGACCGGTGTTCATAGGTTGTATCAGATGAAAGAGGCAGGTGAGCTTCCGTTCCCTGCTATTAATGTTAACGATTCAGTGACGAAATCGAAGTTCGACAATCTTTATGGCTGTCGTGAGTCGCTGGCTGATGGTATTAAGCGTGCGACTGATGTTATGATGGCTGGTAAGATAGTTGTTGTTTGCGGCTATGGCGATGTCGGTAAGGGCTGTGTTCAGTCGATGCGTGGGCTCGGAGCGAGAGTTTTGATCACCGAGATCGATCCGATATGTGCATTGCAGGCTGCGATGGAAGGCTATGAAGTTGTTACGATGGAAGAAGCGGCTTCGATCGGTGATATTTTCATAACGGCGACAGGCTGTTGTGATGTAATTCGTGGTGACCATATGGAGCAGATGAAGGATGAAGCTATCATTTGTAACATCGGTCACTTCGACAGTGAAATACAGATGAGCTATGTTGAGGAATCGCCGGATTGTATAAAAGAAACTATCAAGCCGCAGGTAGATAAGTGGACCCTGAAGTCGGGCAGGTCGATTATTGTACTGGCAGAGGGCAGGCTGGTTAATCTTGGCTGTGCGACGGGACATCCGAGTTTTGTTATGAGTAACAGTTTTACTAACCAGACACTAGCGCAGATAATGATCGCCAGCGAAGAATTAGAGCCTGATGTTTATACATTGCCCAAGAAGCTTGATGAAGAAGTAGCCAGACTTCATCTCGACAGGTTGGGAGTTAAGATGACGAAGCTTACGGATGAGCAGGCTGACTATCTTGGTATATCTGTTGATGGACCATATAAACCGGAGCATTACCGGTATTAAAATAGTAGGAGGCCGAAGAGGTGATCGGCCAAACCGCTTATGACAGAGAATCAAAACGAAAATACGCCGAAGTTAGGGCCAAAATCTTTCTTGTCGGTTGGTCCGACTTTGCATTACAGCCACAATAATGTGATATCCTGTTGGGTTGTGTCACTTGGTGTTTTTGTTCTTGCATGTTTATTCTGGTCGAAGCTATTAGCCGGTGTATTTTTTTCATTCGATCCCGACATACTGACAGACCTGTCGCTTTGGCGGATCGGTCATTATACAGTTGATCCGGTAAGTATTTTCGAATATCCATGGCAGATATTGGTATTAGGGCTGCTGATGGGCATTCTTTCAGTAGTGCCGATCCTGACGTCTCAGTTGATGAGTTTTCGCCATAGTCTTCTGTTTGTTTTGGCGATATTTTTCGTTGCAAATATGCCGGGCTTTGCCTTGGTGGTACTATTTAGTGCCTGGATAACAGCGTCTCGGCCTTTGCGTTTCAGGTCACGGTTTATTGCAATAGCACTTTGTATTTCTCCGCAACTGATCTTTTGGGGATTGGCGGGCGGTGTTAGAGATGCTGAGCCATTGAAGTGGGGATTTTCATTTGCTCCGTGGTTGTGCGCTTGGCTGTGTGCATTATTCATTGCCGGCTTTGTTTTGGGCATTGGTCATTTTACCCGGTATAGGCCCGGGCTTATCTGGAGTTCTTCGGCGGCGGTGTTTATAACCGCGATTATTATATTCGGCAGCAAGGTTGGATTTGACGAATTGGATTACCAGCTATATGTGGCGGGTAATAATCCAAAAGAAGCGGTAGAGTTTCACGATCACAGCATCAAAGAGGCGCTCGATGAGACGATAATGAATGAGCAGGTTCTGCGTTATCTGGCGGGATTTTTTTATTCTACGGATGACCGCATTGCTCTTAGGATAAGATTAAAAGAAGAGATAAGGTCGCAACTTAGAATAAGAGATCGTTGGCCGAACTGGTTCAGGAATGCCTTGTCGGATGAGCTGATATACTGGGATAAGCGTGATTCTCTTAACAGTCAATATGAAAAGTTCATCTGGAACAGACCGAACAGTGAGCGGATGCCGAGAGCTTTATATTACCAGGCGATGCTGAGCGAGTTGATACCTGATTATGAAATGATAGTAACCGATGAGGTTCTTCACTTCTATAGCGACTATCCACGCGAGGAAACACGTAAGTTGTGGTATGACCTTTATGTTGATTTTCCGGAGAGCCTGGAATCGATTGAGGCTCGCTGGAGGATCGCCAAGCACTGGTCAGGCGAGGGGATGTTCGAGCAGGCTTTGACTATTCTCGACGAGGCTCAGGGTATGATCGATAAATATTTAGAAGAGCTTCGGCAGCAGCCTCCAGTCGAGGAGACTTTTCTTGGGCTCTTCAATCCGCCCGGTAAGTCGGCTTTGACGGCTTATGATCTGCGCCAGGATTTGACGAACCGGTTGGACGAGCTGAAGGATTTGATAGGGCAACATAATTACGACAATATAAATAAATCCAAGCAAAGGCTCGCCATATTTGTTATGCTGAATCCACATACAGCAGGGTATCAATTGCAGCTTGATGAACTGCTTAACGAGACTAAAGATAAAGATCCATTGCGGGATAATATTCAATTGGAGCAGATATGTTTGATAGCTGATATGCAGCTGCGGGCGGAAGAGCTTAGCAAGCTGCATAAGGAGTATAAAGACCGCGACGGAGGTGTGCAGGCTTATTATGACCTGGCACTTTTGAAGATAGGATTATGGAGGCAGCAAGATCAAGCTGATACCGCCAGAAGAGAAAGTTTGCTGACCCAGGCAAGGGATTCGCTGAGTGACTTTATCAAGTTGTATCCCGATAATTTTCGCACCGATAACGCGCGTGAAATCCTCAGCAATTTGCCGAAAGTCAATTAGTAAATCGGTTCTCCTGTGGCAGTATAGACTTATGCATTATTGATTATCGGTCGAGGGTTGCACTTTTAGCAGGGATGGCAGATTTTAAAGCTAACTACTCGCCCAAAACACCGATAAAGAGGCAATACAATTGGATATTATTAATACAATGGGATACCACTATGCTTGATGGCAATAGCTCAGGGCAACTGCTATTTATTGGCGGCTTGAAAGACGTCTTTATTGAGGGTAATGTTAGAGATACATTGCCTTGTCGAGTCGTGGCAGATGTCGAACAGGCATTGGTTGTCCTTGAAGAAGAAAGCTATGATGTTGTCGCATTTAAGATACCAACCCCAGCTGCGAATTTTAGAACAGATCTCAATAAAATCCGAAAGGCGGCGGCAGGTTCAAAACTGATATTGATCTCTCGGATGTACCAAGAACCTATAGCAATGTCATATATGCATCCTGACAAGGATGGTAATACTCTTGCGGATGATTATATGGTGTGCCCGCTCTCTGCTGATGAATTTGATCAGTGGTTTGAGGGTAAGCAGGTGTCCGCTATAGAAAAAGACGCTGAAGTAATCAGGCGAATCAAAGAGCTTGAAAGGCTTGCGACCGAAGATGACCTGACCGGTTTAAAGAATAGACGATATATTTGGGAATTCATGCGACAGGTTATCGAGCTTGCCAAAGAACAAAACGGCAGGATGACGCTGCTTGTATTCGATATCGATAATTTCAAGCATTATAACGATAAATACGGCCATCATGTCGGTGATGAAATTCTTAAACAAGCTGCAGTTCTTATTCGTCGTTGCTGTCGAAAATATGATGTTGTAGGGCGTATCGGCGGCGATGAGTTTGCCGTAGTTTTCTGGAGTGACCCATCACGCGAGCAAAAAGACGACATGAACAAGAGAAGCCTTGTTTCGGAACATCCGAAAGAGGCTCTGTTTATTGTGGAGCGATTCAGGAAGCAATGGGAGAATACTGAATTTAATTTGCTGGGCCCAGACGGCACGGGTGTTCTAACTATAAGCGGAGGACTGGCTACTTATCCTCGTGATGGTAGTGATGTAGAACAATTACTTCGCAAAGCCGATGAGGGGTTGCTCGAAGCTAAATCATCGGGTAAGAATCAGATATACCTCGTTGGTCAGCCGAAAAAAAATATTTAAAAGCATTTCTGTTTGTTAATCTTTCAGGATGATAGTCTTGTTCTGGCTGAGCATTTTGTAGCGGATACCTCGCCATGTTATTGTTCGGCCGAAAGTAGTTGAGGCGACAAGGATGAAAAGCATCATTGACCAGGCCCAGAATAATATCATGTCGGCGGCAATAGCATATTTCATATTCTGCTTGTCTTTACTAAGTAACTTTACCGCTACGTATTGACGAATGGAGGCCCTTGAGAACTGGCTTAATAGCGCCGCTGCTAGTACGGTGATGTAAAACCATTGATGCGGATATTTTTGAGTCGATGCGAAAATTGCGATAGCTGTAGTGCCCCATGTTGAGAATACCGAAGCGGCTGTGGTTATTATTGAGAATAACCATGTTCCAAAGCTGAATACCTTTGTTATTAAAAACTGCCTCCTGACGAATTCGAAAGCATTGGCCCAATCGGTGTCTTCATAAGAGGCGGCCAGGCAGGCGGGGACATACTCCACCTTATAGCCTGCTCGCTTGGCAGTTTCGCTTAAAGACAGGTCATCGCTAAGCGCTGTTTGCCATATTTTTTCCATATCGAGTTCTCTGAAAACCTCTGCTCTGACCGCCATTGAGCCGCCCCATGCCTGGTTGAATATCGAGTTGCCAAGCAGTTGGGCGACCTTTGCGTTACCCGCGGACATGGCTAATGTGGCAAGATTATTCTTTTTAGGGACGAACCATCGATAGCCGCTCGATACGCCCACGTCGTCGTGACGCAGTGGGAATATGAGGTGGCTTAGCCAATCTGTACGTACATCAATGTCCGAATCGGCAAAGGCAAGCATTTCGATGTCGTCAGATATTTGGCTATAGCCATAAAGAAGGTTATGAATTTTCTGACTGCATTCCTGACCGATGCCGGCTACAAGTATTTTAATTTCCAGAGCTCTCGATTTAGAAGAGAGTTTTTCTTTGAGTTCGTTTAATTTTTGATAGGCGGGGTCGTCTTGCGATTCGACAACAAACCAAAGCAGGAAATTTTCGAAATCCTGTTTGAAAAATGAGGTTATGTTTTTCTCAAAACCGATGTCGAGACCTTTGCATGGGATAATAAGAACTGTCTTGGGGAACCATTTTCGTATTTTCTGATATTTCTTCAGGGAGAAATTGCAGTTGCGTAAAACCAAAGCCACACAGAGTAATTGTATGATTATAACTGCCGAACCAAGATAGTAATAAGCTGTGGTCATATTAACAAGTGTCCTTACTTTCAGTTTTCTCTAAGATACAGTGATTAAAGGATTTGTCAAGCGATAGAGGCCAATGGGACGACCGATTCTACAAGCTCATCTGTGCTGTAGGATCGTGAAAGGTCTATGGGTAATAAGCAGCCATGATTGTGGTCGGAAGCGATAATAATTAGATTATTGCCTGCTTTGCTGAATCCGTCCGGCTGGGCCTGGTGGCCTAATACAAAGCCCTTTACCCCTAAACGTTTGGCTAAGTCATCGAGAGATTCTTGGCTCATTCTTCTGCCCCAGGTAAGGATGTAGGCGTCGCCGGGTTTTACGATGTCATTAATTCTTAATTGTCTTTTAAATATTGTTTCATCAAATTGCTTTGCGAATCTGTCAGCAGGCAGTGAATGTGAGAGCCATAATCCGTTTTCACACTTAATTGCCAATGGCTGGGCAAACATGAATTGTCGCATTGCCAGTTTTACATCTTCACTTAGTTTTCCATACTGATCGTCAAGTGCGTCACGAAAGGCCTGGTTCATTTCCCTTCCGCCTTTCATGACCCTGCTGTTATTTATGAAGGTGGTATCGTGATTGCCGAGTACGATATGAACCTGGTCAGGAAATTTCACTTTGTATTCAATGACGTCTAAAAGCAATTGATAGGAAAGGCATCTGCCGAAGACATCTGCTTCGCCGCCGTGTATTATCTCCTGCAACAGAACATGATTGCCCGGGTTATTTTCGAGGTCGGCATAAGTGGCTATGCGTTCGAAATTTCTGCGGTGGCCGTGGATGTCGCCTGTAGCTATAAGAGTACCTTTTGATGGTAAGAGGATAAGATTATCCTTTCTCCATTTATCATTTTCACATGCCGCCTGGCCAGATTGAAGTAGGTCGATTACTGCTTGAGACATTGTTTGTGGTTTCTTAACTTATCGCCAAGTAAACTGTGGATCATTATATCGAGTCGAGATATAACTGCCAGCATATTAGCAGGTCTATCCTGAGGTTCGTTTTCACAGCAATCCATTACGAGCTTGGATACTTCCTCGGGTATTTTGGATTTTACCTGGCGTGGAGTTTTTCTTTTTTGCTTAACTGTAAATCCGAACTTGTCCTTTTTGGGTATCATTGTCGGTATGTTTTGACCGGTCAGCGCCCAATACATAGTAGCTCCGAGATTGAATACATCTGTACGAGGATTTAGCGGTTTACGCTTTACCTGTTCCGGCGCGATGTAGTCAGGGGTTCCCTGGATACGCTGTTTTGTGGTCCCACTTTTGCAGCTTTGGCCAAGGTCGATAAGTTTTATGGAACCATTATTGTCAATTAAAATATTATTTGGCTTAATATCGCAATGGACGAATCCGGCTTGGTGTATTGCGTTAAGACCGCTGGCTACCATTCTGAATACCAACAGAACATCGACTAAACTAAGGGTGGTACTCTCCTCAAGTGTTTTACAGTCGAGGTATTCCATCGACATGATTAGCTCGCGGGTTTTAAGCATTGAGCGAGTCTTTCGTATCTTGTAGCATTTACGCACATAGGGATGATCGATCTTTTGAGCGACTTTGTATTCATTTTCGCATTGCTCGAAGATGCGAGTGTCCGACGGCTGTTCATAAACGACGCGTTTGAGGGCTATGTCTTTTTTGTCGTGGATGTCGTGGGCCAAGTAGATAATGCTGCGCGCACCAGTGCCTATCCTTTTTTCGATTTCAAAGCCAGGCACTTTGAGAATATTCTTGGCCATATCTAATTCTTCCTCGAACAGTTTCTCTGTTGTGAATCAAAGTTTGTAATATTAGACGCTCAGGTGGGATAGAAATTTCCAAGAATTCCTATTTAATGCCTTAAAATCTTATGAATTATTGCTGCAAACCACCTAAGCTTTACTCTCTGAAGGTTTTATAACCAATAGCGATTATATTAAAAAACTGTTAGTTTGTCCAGTATTGACCAGTGATTTTGCCAATTCTATGGCAAAGAACCTGCGTTAATTGCAGAAAAACGCTAATATTTAGTTTATAAAGCCTTCACATTGTTACTTTGGCGGCTGATCCAAAGCCACCATTTCCATGTAATATCCATCCTCTGTACTGTTCAAATAAGAAGCAGCCAAGCCGAAATATTTACTTACTTTATCGTATTCCGGCAGCAGTGAGAAGTCCAGATCAACCTCTTTAAGTATCATTGTTTCAGGAGTAACTGCGGTTTTTGCTCCATCTTTTTGCTGCTTGAACATCCACCATACAAGCTCCATCGAGGCCCTGATATCTTTAAGATCGAGCGCCCCTGTAGCAGAGGGGATAGCAGATTTGGCCTGGTTGAACCACCTGGTATTTTGCAATGATTCTCCGCTTTGAATGGTTCTTATGGCGTTTTCAACGCTTGATTCGAGCCCGAATATAAGATGTGTGTCGGTTAGTGTAAATGCCATGGTTAGAGGTGCCGGTGACTGCATTTTCGTCTCAGCATTTTCCATGGGATTTGCGCCGGGGCCGCCCATCATGCTTAGTCCTTGCGCACTGATAATATATAGTGTATGCCCCAGCAATTCTCGTTTGGAATCGGGATTATTCCGGCCTATGGTAGAACCATGGAGTATCGATAGTGATTTCTCCAGGGCAGTTCTGTTACTGGTTGCTATGGCGACGATATATTCCATAGGCGGTTTGGTTTTAGAGAAAGGTTTATTCAGGTTTTGGCTGATGATTACCTCTGAGCCCATATATTCCATGACATTTTCCTTTATCCTGACAGGAGGGCCGCCTTCAGGATTCTGATGCTCGTAATATAAAACTTTAGCAACCATCGGGTTGAACATCATAATCATTCCGGCAAGTTCATTATAAACCTTTTTGACGTCGATGTTCATAATGCTTATCTGATTATTCTGTGGTGATATAAACCGTGGCATGTTCATTGGTTTTGTTTGCGGTTCGAGAGTGCTTAGTAATCCTTTTTTAGAGCCGTTTATTTTCAGTAGAGCTTTGAGTATAGCGGGTTTAGTCGGCTCCGGGGCAAGATCAAGTGATGCAGCCAGGGCGGTAATATTATTAAAGCCAAGACTGGCCATCATCATTTGGGCCATGCCCTGAGTATCGTTGGCAAGTGCGGTTTTGATCAGATGTTTTATGTTAACATACACGGTCATATCATTTGACCGGCCGACGGCTGACATTGCATTTGTGTAATCGGTGTCATCGGCGAGCGATTCGCTTGAAGCTCCCCTGATATGAGCGATGGTGTATTTTAACTGTTCAAGGGAGAAGCTTTCGATAAAACAATCGTCTATAAAACAATAATAAAACGAAGTATCTATTTCATCAACTCCGCCTTCAATTGTAACGCCCTGAAAATCCTCGTTAGGGATTCTTCTGCCGCCAAGCTCAATATTCTTTTCCATGGCTTTGGTGATAGTATCTTTTATCTTGTCTGTTTCCTGGCCCCACTGGCTAATTAGCAGGACTGATGGTTCTTCACCTTCCTGGCCTTTATAAGAAACAGCCAGCGATAGCCGCTGTTTTGGCATGATCTCAGCATCATATAATGCTCTGAGTAAATTGTTCTCGTCCATTTCTTTGACGCTCTCTTGAATCTTTTCTTTGATCTGAGCGAAGAACGGCTGCATGGAAGGATCCTTGTAGAGCTTGTTATAGCTTGTGCTTTCAAACTGACTCTTTAGTTGTGAGAAATTTTCGATATCGATCAACAGCACTGTATCAGGGCTGACCAACCTGCCCGTCGGAGGCAGTTTTATTGCTGATGCGGAATTGGCAAAAAGTAAAGCAAGAATGCAGATGAATAATAGAGCTGTTTTTAACCTTAGACTGTTCATATAAATTTCCTTTTCAGAAAAGATCGAATTGTTTTATTTTTCGCCTTTCAGGAAAGAAGGCTTCTCCTTGTTTCTTCTTGAATCCGGCTGGATATATCTGTAGCCGCTGTTTGGATTGTCTTTGTCGTAGGCGAACGATTCTCTGTTTTTTATGAAATGTTTGACGTAGTCGATTGGAATGGCAAAGCCGAGCCCGCCGTAAAAGATGTAACCCATATTCGTGACACCGATAACTTCGCCCGCCAGATTGAACAAAGGCCCCCCGCTGTTACCGGGATTTATCGCTGTATTGGTCTGAATATATACGAGTCCTTCAAAGGCACGGTTCTTGGTGCTTATAACACCATCGGTAACTGTTCGTTCAAGTCCAAGTGGTGTACCTATTGCGAAAACTTTTTCACCAACGGAGATACGGTCCATATCGCCGAGATGTACGTATTTGATCTTATCATCGCCGATGTCCTCGACTTTCAATAATGCCAGGTCAACGAAAGGATTTGTGGCGATGATCTTGACTTTTTTATACTCTTTCTTTTCGAAACCGTTTTTTTTCTTCTGAAATAATGTGACTTCGATCTTGGTTTCTTTCTCGATAACGTGAAAATTAGTTATGAGATAGCCTTCTTCGTTAAGGAAAAATCCAGAGCCGAGTCCGCCGGGAGTTGAGATTTTAACGACAGCTTCTGAGACGGCATCGACACACTTTTCTATTGTGGTCTTTTTCAACGTGGCTGTTTTATAGAGATGTTCGGTTTTGATTACTACGGGCCCGTTATTTACATCGTTAGTATCCAGGTCGGATAGTTCGTAGCCTTTGGTGTATTCGAAGTCCTGTATCTTTTCCCGCGGGACGCTGAGGACATGAAAACCGAGATCGATCACAATGGCTGTATCTTTTTCGGCGAGAATGTCGCCGGTTATGGTCTGGCCGTCTTTGAGGATTACCTTGTCGGCGCAAGCGATGGAGAATACCAGCGAGGCTATTATAGCTGTGAAAATCAGGCTCTTATTATTTTTTTTCATTTTCCGCTCCGAAAACAGATTGATAGTACATGCATATTCTAATATCAAATTCCCCATAGGGCAAGTTTTATGCATATTTTCAGAAATCTTTACCGCAGCAGTCGCTTAGCACTTGATATCCATTATCTTTGATCAGGATATCATCCTCGATACGAATTCCCAATTTGCCTGGGATATATATACCTGGTTCGATAGTTATCACGTCTCCAGCCTGTAATTTACCTTTGGATTTATAAGATAGACCGGGTAATTCGTGGACTTCGAGCCCGAGGCCGTGGCCGGTTCCGTGTTTGTATGGAGTAAAGCCGCGTTTTCCAATTTCTTCCCGGGCAATTTTATCTATTGCTTTTAGTTCGACACCGCTTTTCAGGGCTTTTATTGCTTTTTCATTGGCCGCGTTTACAGCTTCGTAAGCTTTGAGGAACAGCCTTGAAGGTTTGCCGAACGGGAAAGTTCTTGTTATATCGCAGGTGTAGCCATTAACCTTAGCGCCGAAATCAATAAGTATGACGTCGTTCTTTTTGAGCCTGGTATTACCGGGCTGATGGTGAGGCCTTGAGCCATTCGCTCCGAGGCAAGCTATGGTTTCAAAGCCAATTTGGCCGCCGAGGGTACGCATCTGACAATTCAATATTCCGGTGAATTCGCTTTCGGTCATGCCAACTCTAAGTTTTTTTCGCGCTCTTTTTAGAGCTTGAGCAGCTATTTGGGCGGCTTTTCTGATACATTTCACTTCATCAGAGGTTTTAGTACGACGAACCTTGTCAACTAAAGCAGAAGTTGTTTTTATTCGCTGGAGAGATTCTTTTCTAAGGGGTTTCATTTGAGCAACCGTAATAATATCTTCAACAGCTACTGTTTCTATGGATCTTTTCCTTTTTAATAGTTTGGCTGTGCTCTTGGGCAGGGTATCTTTACGTTCAATAATCTTGCATGTAGGACATTCGCCTTTGGCCTGTTCTGTGAATCTGCTGTCGGTTATGAGATAAACGCTGCTTTTTGTTACCAAGGCCCAGCTTTCATCACCAAGAAAGCCGGTTGCATAGGTGACATTTGCGGATTTGATAAGTATAAGGGCCTGGAGCTTTTTTTTGCTTAGTTCGCGTCTGATATTGCGAATTCTTGCCTTGACTATATCTGTGTTTACCATTTTGGCGTAAATCCCCAAAAATATGAACAGTCGTACAATTATTGTGATAAAGAAGTAACATTTACGGGCTCAAAAATAAAGATATTTTTGCATAAAGGGCGATTAGTAATGCATGATCGAATACTCTTGCTGTAACAGTGTTTAGCAGATAGAATACGCAGTCTTGATTATTGTTATATTTGAAGTTAGCTATGTTTTTCATTTTGCCATTTAGAACCAGTATTAGGCCTCGGCGGACTCCGTATGTTAATTACGGCCTGATAATCTTAAATTTTGTCATTTTTGCTGCCAGTATGACTTACGTTGTTATTCCGCAAACAGGTGAACGGGTATTAGTGTTAAGAAGCTGGGCCCAGATAATGAAGTTAACTCCGGTGCATCCCGAAGTCTGGCAGTTTGTTACATATGCGTTCCTGCATGGCAATTATATGCACATCATTGGTAACATGTTTTTTTTATATGTTTTTGGCAGGAATGTTAACGATAAACTCGGCAATATTGGATACCTGAGTTTTTATCTGGCAGGTGCTGTTTTTAGCGGGCTGGGACATTCTTTACTGAGTAGTACACCTGTTATTGGTGCAAGTGGAGCAGTTGCCGCAGTGACGGGTGCATACTTAGTCTTATATCCTAAGACACTAATAACAGTTTTCTATTGGTTCTTCTATATAATAGATACTGCTGATTTTTTGGCTCTTTATTTCATAGCTTTAAAGCTCATTCTTTGGGATAACGTAATCGAACGAGGTATGGCGGATGTAGCATATGATGCACACCTTTGGGGCTATGCTACGGGCATGCTTTCAATGCTGGCTATGCTGGCTTTGGGATTGCTTAGGAGCGATACGTTCGATCTGTGGGCGATGCTCAAGCATCGATATCGGCGATATCGGTATCAAAGCGTGGTAGCCAAGGGATACGACCCCTTCAACGCAATGGGCAAGAAAAAAGTCAAAGCTCGCGAGGTTAAAAAGAAGGACTTTAGCAGCGATAAGGCCGAACATATCAATGGCTTGCGTCGAGATGTTAGTAAAAGGGTATCTGAGAAGAATATCTCGGCTGCGGCAAATACTTACCTTGAATTGATCAAGCTCGATGCGGAATACATACCCAATCGTCAAAATCTGCTGGATATTGCCAATCAGCTTGCCAGTGAAAATTATCATACGGAAGCCGCTGCGGCTTATGAGAAATTTATCTCGAATTACGAGAGCTATGAATATCTTGAGCAGGTTCAATTGATGCTTGGCTTGATATACGCTCGATACCTTGATAAAAATGACCAGGCAGTGCAACACCTTGAAACTGCTTTGAAGAAGCTCAGCGATGTGAGTCAGGTGAAGATGTGCAAAGAGGAACTCGAAAAGCTGAAAAAATAAATATTTTTGCGATTCTTTTGCTGTCTGTCCTTGTTGACAAGGCTTGAGCAAACTGCTATAAACTCCGTTTTAAAGGCAACTTGCCTTGATTGATTGAAATATTGATATTTATGGAGAGGTGGCCGAGCGGCTTAAGGCAACGGTTTGCTAAACCGTCGTATGGGTATAAACCCGTACCGCGGGTTCGAATCCCGCCCTCTCCGTTTAATAGTTAATAGTCATTAGTGAATAGTTATTAGAATAAGATTATTTTAATAACTGGTTCGGGGGGATGAGAACACGCACAGATGCCGAAGGCAGATGTCACGCGGGTTTGACACCGCAGGTGCCGCGAAGCATCATGTCGAAGACATGGCCGCGAATCCCGCCCTCTCCGTTGGCCTTTGGCCAACAGAGCATTAGAGCATTTGAAAAGGTGAGCAGTGGAAAACCGCATCTGCTCTAATGCGATCAACTATCTAAATAGCTAAAATTCCGGCAGGTAGGTCGGGAAAAACTTCAGCGACTGCTTTATTGACGATCTTACCATCTGTAATATTAACAGCTTCTGCATGGCCGACGTCGATGTTTGCAAAACCTTTCAATCCGAGGTTTGCAAGCTCTCTGGTGTATGGAAAAGTCGCATTGAACAATGCCTGGCTCGATGTGCGTCCTACTGCACCGGGCATGTTCGCTACGCAGTAGTGAAGCACACCGTCTATTACAAAAGTTGGATCGTGGTGTGTTGTGGATTTTGCAGTTTCCACGCAACCACCCTGGTCAACAGAAACATCGACAATGACGCTACCGTTCTTCATGTCCTTGAGCAGTTCTTTAGTTACCAGTCTTGGTGCTCGCCCACCCGGAACAAGGACAGCACCGACAACAAGGTCGGCCTGCATGGCATATTTCTTGACAGCATGGGGGTCGCAATAGATAGTTGTGACATTGGCGGGCATTATCTCATCTAAATATCTTAGTCGATCAAGGTTGATGTCCATAATGGTAACATTGGCGCCAAGCCCGGCGGCAATTCGTGCTGCGTTGGTGCCTACTACACCTCCACCGAGTATAAGCACGTTCGCAGGTGCAACGCCCGGGACACCACCGAGTAATATTCCCCGGCCCATCATTGGCCGTTCGAGATATTTTGCTCCTTCCTGGATTGACATCTTTCCAGCTATCTCACTCATCGGAGTTAGCAGTGGCAGTCTGCCTTGTTTATCGCTGAGCGTTTCGTAGGCAATAGCGGTAATGCCAGAATCCAAACAGCCTTTTGTTAGCTCTAATGAAGCAGCGAAATGGAAATAAGTAAAGA
>JANQHJ010000080.1 GCA_028282745.1 Sedimentisphaerales bacterium
GGCTAAGGCGACTAATCCTAAGCCTGGTAACAACGGCACGATCGGGCCGAGAAAGAAAGTCAAACTTGACTGGCTTGAAGGTTCCGGTGCCGTCAGCCATAAAGTATATTTTGGGAAAGCTAAAGAAAATCTAAAGTTTTTGGCAGAAGTGAAGGATTCCGATGAGATTACTTTGCCTGCTCTCGAAGAGGGGCAAAAATATTTCTGGCGAGTTGATGAGGTTTTAGCAGGTGGCCAGGTTGTTACCGGTAATGTCTGGAATTTCCGGATTGGTGAGTTAGTCGGATGGTGGAAATTTGATGATGGTTCGGGCAGTATTGCCAAAGATTCGTCTTCGAGTGGTAAAGACGGTACGCTCAAAGGTGATCCGCAATGGTGGACTGCGCCAGATGATATTAGTGGCGATGGTGCAATCTATCTTAATGGCGAAGGTGACGCAATTGAGGTTGAAGATTTCTATTTCAAGGGTAATACCATCACGATAAGCGCATGGATCAATGGCCATCGAGCAGAAGACTGGGCTGGTATTGTTTATTCGAGAGCTGATGGGGAATACGCGCAATTGGCCAGTGGTATTCATTTTGGCGGGGATAACAGGCTGCGTTATACATGGAACAATAACTCATCAGGCACCTGGAACTGGAGCGGTGGGCCTGAAGTTCCAGATGATGAGTGGGTATTTGTGGCATGTACTATCGAGCCTCATAAGGCTACTTTATATGTTTACAGCAAAGAAAAAGGATTGAAGGTTGCAACCCATCATACGAGACACAGGAATCAGATAATTAATAATCTTAAATTCGGCTGGGATGTTGGAGACAACGAAGATGATATGAGGTATTATAACGGGTTAATGGATGATGTTCGTATTTATGATTATGCCCTGAGTAAAGGTGAGATAGTCGAACTATATCAAAGCAAAAAGAAGTAGTTAAGTATCGAGAAAATCCCGGGATGATGAGTAAAAGGCAGATTGATTCAGGTATGGGTCAATTGAAGTGGGTGGTATTGCTGCTCGGTGTAGCAGTGATACTGCCCTGCGTCTGCCTTTTGTGGTTTATGAGCGAGGTTGTGGGAAACGAGCGATTAGCATCACGGCAAAAAGTGCTTAGTATTAAACAGCAACAGTTAACGAAGTTGACCCAGGATTCGGACAGGGACTGGTCTCAAAATATTTCGTTATTATCTAAGAGCAAGACATCGGCACACCCTTATGAAAGCTTTCTTTTGTTCACGGTTGAGAGTGGATACGATGGTCTTATTGTATTCGATAATAGTGGAAAGCGAGTGTATCCATCCGGTTCTGAGCGAACAAGTGAATCTGATAGTATCAGAGAAGTCGAAAGGAGTGAATTTTCCGAGGGAGATTATGCCAAAGCGGCCAAGCTATATCATGGACTGGCAGGGGCGATAAATTCCAGAACCAAGCTTAAAGCAATTTTGGGTTATAGCAGGTGTATGGATAAGCTCGGCAGAAGAGCAGAGGCGATCAAGTGGTGTAGGCAGGCGGCTTATAGCGAGCTTGAAAATAAAGCCAACTCTGAACAGCTGAAGCTTATCGCTAACGCAAGGCTGTTACTTTTAAAATACACTAAAGACGATGAAAAGTATAGTGAAGTGTATGAGCAGTGTTTCAATGAGTTAGTTTCGATGGTTTATTCAACGAATAAATCGGGTACAGCCCTGTCATCTGAGTATAATTTATTTCTAACTCGCAAGGTTTTAGAGGTGATGGATGAAAACCGGTACCTGGCGGATATTAATAAGCAAAAAGGGCGAGAAATAAAGAAGCTAGTCGAGGCTGAAGAATTGGCCCTGCAAGTTAGCGAGGCGTATAGTTCTATTGGATATATCAGTAAAGAAAAGCAAAGCCGGTTTGAGCAAGTGCAGCCCGGTGTTTATGGAATGTTTGTACAGGGCGATGACAGTAAATTTTTGATAATTAAAAAGGCGGTGTCGGTCGAAAAAGCTTTTTTGAATTATGAGGAGAAATTCAAAGATTCGGGGGTGAGTTACAGGGTAGTTGACGAGAATGATGAATTTGTCTATGGATTGGAAAAACCTGATGGAAATCCTTTTGCAACAGACACGGTTAGCAGGTATTTGCCGGGGTGGAGGATAGAGTTATTCATCGAGGGGGATAAGGTTTTTGAAAAGGCGGCAAGCGAGCAAATAGCAGTTTATATATGGACGGCAGGGATCGTTATTCTCTTGATATTTGTTTTGGCTATTTTTGCGGTGCAGGCTTTGACAAATCAGATAAAGGTCAACAGGCTGAAGAATGATTTTATCGCGACAGTTTCGCATGAGCTTAAAACGCCGTTGGCGTCGATGCGAATCCTTGTCGATACGCTGTTAGAGGGTAATTATGAAGAAGAAGGGACTGTGACGGAGTATTTGAAGTTAGTGTCTAATGAAAATGAAAGGCTTAGCAGGCTCATAGATAATTTTCTTTCGTTTTCACGTATGGAGCGGAACAAGCAGGCTTTTGAGATGGTCAAGCTGAGCCCGGTAGAAATTGCCAATACGGTTGTCGAGGCAATGCGGGCGAAGTTCCATAACGGATTTGTAAATTTTGATGTTCGGATATCAAAGCCGATCGGTATGGTCTATGCCGACAAAGACGCGATGGTAACAGTTCTGGTTAATCTTTTAGATAACGCTTATAAGTATAGCAATAGCGAGAAACTTATTACGTTTAAAGTATTCGAAGAAGATGGTTCAGTATTTTTTGTTGTGGAAGATAACGGAATCGGTATAGCCAAGAGACAGCAGCGTAAAATCTTTAACAGGTTTTACCAGGTGGACAGTTCATTGACCAGGCGAGCGGAGGGAACTGGGCTTGGTCTTTCGATAGTTAAGTTTATAGTTAATGCCCATAACGGCCGGATAAGTGTTCAGAGCAGGCCGGGTAAGGGCAGTGTTTTTACAGTGAAAATGACGGCGATCAAGAATGGAAACAATATTAATAGTTGAAGACGACCCGACAATGCTGCGGGGGCTTAAGGATAACTTCGAGTATAAAGGCTATACTGTAGTAACCGCTGATGATGGTGAGAAGGGGCTCGATACAGCTTTGAATATTGGGCCAGACTTGATACTTCTGGATATTATGCTGCCGAAGATAAACGGCTATGAGATTTGCCGCCTGGTGCGTAAGGAAGAGATCGATGTGCCGATCATTATGCTGACAGCGAAGGGGGAGGAATCGGATATTGTGCTGGGTTTGAATCTGGGAGCTGATGACTATGTTACGAAGCCTTTTAGTATTCGTGAGCTATTGGCGAGAGTTGAGGCGTTTTTGAGGCGGCGGCGAGATGAGCAGAATCGTGTTTATAAATTCGGTGATGTCGAGCTTGATACGATGGGGCGGACAGTTACTGTTGGCGGCGAGGAAGTGGCACTGTCACCTAAGGAGTTCGATTTGTTAGTATATTTTGTACAAAGGCCGGGTCGGGCGTTAACGAGGGATCAGATACTCAATGGTGTCTGGGGATACGATAATTTTGTTAATTCGCGAACGGTGGATAGGTTTGTAACTACACTTCGAGCGAAAATTGAGCCCGGGGAGCAAAATACGGGCTATATTCATACCATAAGGGCGATAGGATATAAATTCGAGTTTACAGAAGCCTGTTGAAAAATGCTGGCTTAGGTGGTAATCTGCACGTCTAAATATAACAAAATTTCGAGTCATTATTGGAAAGGGGTGTTAGTATGTCAACACAGGATAATTTGCAGGATGCGTTTGCCGGCGAAAGCCAGGCGAATAGAAAATATCTGGCATTTGCGAAAAAGGCCGAGCAGGACGGCTATCCGCAGATAGCGAAGCTTTTCAGGGCAGCCGCTGAGGCGGAGACGGTTCATGCTCACGCTCATTTGAAAGTGATGGGCGGGATCAAAGGAACCGCTGAGAATCTCGAAGAGGCCATTAAGGGTGAGGGATTCGAGTTTCAGCAGATGTACCCTGAGTATCTCAAAACCGCTGAGGAAGAAGGTGATAAGGATGCGATCAGGTCATTCCAGAATGCGTTGGCGGTTGAGGAAATTCATCATGGGCTTTACAGCGAGGCTCTTAGTGCGATAAACGCAGGGGTTGACCTGGTACAGTCGGATATTTATGTATGCAGTGTTTGTGGTAATACCGTGCTGGGTGAGGCGCCGGATAAGTGTCCGGTCTGTGGAGTTTCGAAAGAGAAATTTAACAAGGTTGATTGATCTGTTCAATAGCTTGGAGTTTTGAATGAGTATTGCTGATATAGCAAACAACGCAAAGGTTGCGTCTATAGAAATGGCGGCGGTGGCTACTGATGTTAAGAATAACGCATTAGCTGAGATCGCTAAAGCTCTACAGGAAAATAGGGCCGAGATAATTGCCGCTAATAAGGAAGATCTATCGCAGGCCCAGGCTGATGACCTTGCTATGCCATTGTTAAAGCGCCTTAAATTCGATGAAAGTAAGATAGCTGGAGTTATCGAAGGTATCGAGAGTTTGATAAAGCTCGATGATCCTGTTGGTAAGACTTTGAGTGCTACCGAGTTGGATGAAGGGCTTGAGCTTTATAAAGTGAGCTGTCCTATAGGTGTTATCGGTGTAGTTTTCGAGTCACGGCCTGACGCATTGGTGCAGATATCGACGCTTTGTTTGAAAAGCGGTAATGCTGTCTTGTTGAAAGGCGGCAGTGAGGCTGCTAAGACAAATAAAATATTAGCGGATATAATCGCTGAGGCAACTTTAAATGCAGGTTTGCCCGATGGGTGGATAGGATTACTTGAGACACGTGAAGATGTGGCTGGGATGCTTGGGCTCGATGAGTATATCGATCTTATAATTCCGCGCGGTTCGAATGAGTTCGTTCAGTATATTATGAGCAATACTAATATCCCTGTGCTGGGGCACGCGGACGGTATTTGTCATGTATATATAGACAGTGAAGCTGATATTGATATGGCTGTTAATATTGCTGTCGATTCGAAATGCCAATATGTAGCTGTCTGCAACGCTGCGGAGACCATGCTGGTGAATGAAAAGGTGGCAGATGAATTTTTGCCTAAGTTCGAGGCGGCTTTAAAGGAAAAAGATGTCGAGGTTCGCGGTTGTGAGAAGACTCGCTCGATCATCGATGTCAAAGAAGCGACGGAGCAGGACTGGGGGACAGAGTATCTGGATTATATTCTGGCGGTTAAGGTGGTTTATAATACCGATGAGGCTATATCTCATATAAATAAATATGGTTCGAGCCATACCGATACGATAGTGACTAAGAATAAGGATAATGCGGCGAAATTTATGAGCCTGGTCGATTCCGGCAATGTGTTCTGGAACTGCAGTACGAGGTTCAGTGATGGTTTCAGGTATGCTCTCGGTGCTGAGGTTGGAATAAGTACGAATAAGATACACGCTCGCGGGCCTGTGGGACTGGAAGGATTACTGATATATAAGTGGAAGATGGTTGGAAGCGGACAGGTGGTTAATGATTATTCGGCTGGTAAGAAAAAATTTAGTCACAAAAAACTTAATAAAGAGTGTGAATTATAAATGCGAGATTTCAGCAAGATAAAACGGATCGTTGTGAAACTTGGTACCAATACGCTTAGTAAGGCTGGGCGGGTGGATACTGCTTATGTCGGGCGTATCGCGAAACAGGTGAGCTCGCTTATCAAAGACAAACGGGAAGTCTTGATAATAACTTCCGGTGCTATCGGGATGGGTGCCGGAGTTCTTAAAAGAAAAAGCAAAGTTACGGATACCAAGCTGCTGCAGGCATGTGCGGCGATCGGACAGCCTCTGCTGATGGATGAATATCGTAAGGCCTTTGGGAAATGCGGAGTGAAAGTGGCTCAGGTGCTCGTGACTGCGGAAGTGCTGAATAACAGAAAGACTTATCTGAATTTAAAAAATTCGGTAGAAATGTTGCTCAAGCTTGGTGCGGTACCTGTTATCAATGAAAATGATAGTGTTTCTACGGATGAGATAGGCACGGCGTTTGGAGATAATGATAAATTAAGTGCTTTGGTGGCAAGTAAGGTTGATGCGGAACTTTTGATAATGCTTAGTGATGTTGACGGGCTTTATGAGAAGGATCCTAAAAAGCATTCTGACGCGACAAAGATAAATGTCGTTTATGAGATAACCAGCGGGGTAATGAAAAGTGCCGGCGGTAAGGGCAGTGAGCACGCGGTTGGTGGGATGAAGACTAAGCTGGAAGCTGCAAAGATAGCATCGAATGCCGGCTGTCGGATGGTTCTGGCTAACGGCAGGGAGCGAAATGTAATCAAAAGGATAATGGCTGGGGCCGAGTTGGGGACGGTATTTATGCCTAAGCGAAAGCTGAGCAATCGCAAGAGATGGATACTCAACAGTGTCTCGGCTGGTGTTATCAATATTGATGAAGGAGCGATGAGAGCTGTCGGTAATCGTAAAAGTCTGCTGCCGAGCGGGATTGTTTCGGTCAATGGCAAGTTCGAGGCTGGGGCGGTGGTTATGCTCAATTATAAAGCCAAGGCAGTGACAAATTTTAGCAGTGTAGAGCTGAAAAGCCTGATAGGTATGCATAGCAGTGAGATCCGTAAACAGCTTGGCCAGCAGAGGCGGGATGTTGTCGCTATTCCTGAAGATATTGTTCTGATCGACTATTGACATTGGTACTGGTTTATTCGATAATCCCTGAACCAAAGCCGAAGTGGCGGAATTGGCAGACGCGCGGGATTCAAAATCCCGTCCTGGCGACAGGGTGAGGGTTCGATTCCCTCCTTCGGCATTTTTCACTTATTAAGACATCTAAACCAGATCCCTAAGGTGGTTGCCGAGCAGATGGTGGCTGAGTGCGAAGATAATTGCCGCGCCCAAAAGTATCAGGCAGGTAGCGAAATCCATATTGTACATGACCACAGCCAGTGCTGTACCAGCGGCAGGTGGATGCTCGAAGTCGAGAGCCACCATTAGAAATATAGCTAAACCTATCACGAGCGGGTATTCGATATGTATGCCTAAAGATAGAGGCAGAAAAATCATTCCGCAGAGCAGCCCAACAATATGGCCACCGAGGACGTTGCGGGTCTGGGCAGAAACTGAGCGAGGCATCGCGTAAACTATAAAGGCTGTAGCGGACATTGCACTAAGAGCTACCTTGTACTCGTTGGATATGAGCAAAAGTAGAACTGCTAAGGATATCGAGGCTAATGTGCTTTGGATGATGTAGAAAGGCCATAGTTTTTTGAATTTGACTTTGATAGAATCTGCATTTTGCAAAGGAATTATTCCTGTAAGCCAAATATTGACCTTGCCCTAAAATGAAGATGTTGTCTTATGTGAATTTTATTGGGACTTTGAAGCAATTTAGGTTAAATGCCAAACGCCACTATATTTTCAGCAGCGGAGTTAATATTTTCTGGTGAGAGAAGTTTGCCGGATTCAAGCATTTCTTTTGCGGCATCAAATGCGGTCTGGTCCGATTCCTGTATAGACGCGGCCTGATTTATCAAGGCGTCGTAGTCTATTTGCAGTGAAGCGTCTAGAGGTTCGCTGGCTTTAACATTGTTATTGCGAGCATTTTGGCCGTTGGCTTTTGCCAGTATTTCCTGAATGTTTGAGCTATCTATTTTGTCGATCATTTTATTAACCGTGTAAAATTTACTATTCCAATGTTATTGTCGATTATGTTTTTATAAACTTAAGCTTTTTTAATTAAAAAAATAATTTTTTTAGGCCCTATAATTTACAAGGTAAATGCCACTTCATAAGAGACAAATTTCAGGAACTTGATAGTGCTAACATTTACAAGCTCCTGGCCCATTATTTCGGTGTCCGATTTGGTAATTTTCTTAAGGTAATTCTTAATACGATACTCTGTCTTTTTGTCTGAAGTGTCCCAAATCTGCTCGAAAGCCCAAACCACTTGGCCGTCACGGCAACTAATTATCTTGAGGTTCAATCCAAGTGAGAGGTGAGGATAAGGCGCGTATTCGGTGACGGTGCCGACCATCAATGCATCGCATTGAAGTTTCTCTGCGGCGAGGGTCAACTCTTTTGGATTCAATTGAGCATTTGTATCCAGTTGGAGGGATTTCCATTGCTGGTCGTTTTTGGGGATTATCTTCAGGCTGAAACGCTGTTTTTTCTGTATTTCAGTATAAAGAGCTCGAGTAGCATCCATTGATATTTGCTGGTAAGAGGAATTATTTTCTAACTGTACCATTGCGATGCGTCCAATGTCCGCCAAGTCAGCATCCGGATTAAGATAGTAGTAATCAGCAGCGGGAACCGGTGCCCGGTAAATACCGCATCCAGATATGCCAGCGAGAATAATTGCGAATATAGCTGTTCGAAAGTCTTTCATAATATCAACCTTAATGTAATCAGTTCTGTGTTGGGGCTGGATTTTCGTCGGTAGAATCTTCCCGGGCGACAGCCTGGTCAGAAGCCAGTTGCTGGGCAGGCTCACCGCCGAGTATCTCAAGTATCTGCTGGAGAGTTTGGAGTTGAGCGATATCGGCGTTTCTCATTTCCTCGCGGAATCCCAGTACGTCAGCTTTCCATTTAATCATCTCGAGCCGCATTTCCATAATCATGTCATTCGATTCGCCCAGTTCTTTTTCAGCCTGGCTAAGAGCCTTTCTGGTTTCAGTAAGTTTAGTTGTTAGAGTTTGATTTTCTCCGCGGAGTTTTTCATTACTTGCAGTGGTCTGAGCATGTTCTTCAGAGAGCTTCGCGTATTTTTCGGATAGTTCGACCGCAGATTGAGCCGGCGACTTATCTTGCTTTGTGTTCTGCTGGAATCTTTTACCGTCGTCGGTGGCTTTTGGTTTTTCCGACTGGAAGTCGGGTGGGAGAACTATCTTAACAGCTTTCATAGAAGAACATCCGCTGAATACAAAAGCAAGAAGTATGCT
This sequence comes from Sedimentisphaerales bacterium, assembly GCA_028282745.1. Classification (GTDB taxonomy): domain Bacteria; phylum Planctomycetota; class Phycisphaerae; order Sedimentisphaerales; family Anaerobacaceae; genus JANQHJ01. Next base: position 8,893 of record JANQHJ010000080.1, read on the forward strand.
CACAATAATAAAATTATGTGTATTTTTCATTATATTTCTCCTGTTTATTTACTGTGCATTGTTTGGTTGGTAATTACATTTAATAGTAGTTTTGATTCCGCATGAACAGGTTAGCTCGATTAATGCGAATCCGTCACCGCTTTGCAGGAGCCTTGCAGTTGCCGGGCCTTTGGGCTGAGGCTGAGCAGATGGTACCGCTGTGATATTTATCTGCCTAGTACCGCTGACCTGTATGTCACTTCCTTTTAGAATTTGTCCTGTCACTTTTTCCATACGTTTTATTTGCCTTTATAAAGTTAGTTCATCTTCTTATGCACGGAAATCAAGAACATGGTCCGAATTTTCTTCGCTAACAAATCCCTTTTCCTGTTCGGTTGTTTCCGGGTTTTGGTCGTCATCGTGGTACTTCTTGTTTTGCTCCTGCTGCTGTTTCCTATTTTGACGTTTTTTAACAGGGTCCATTTGCACCAGGCCGTTAAGCCCTTCAACCGGTTTTATCATGCTATTATTTTCATTTGGCATTTTTTTACTCTTTCAATTTCAATGACAAATTAAAAATAGCCGCCGCATGCAACTGGCTGACTCTTGACTCGGTTATGCTGAGCAATTCAGCAATCTGTTTCATATTAAGGTTATTTTGATAATATAGTACAATGACTTTACGCTTCTTTTCAGGGAGTTGCGAAATGGCTTGTTTTACTTTTTCAGCCCGCTCCATTTTCAGGGCATTCGATTCAGGACAGTAAGTATTGTCCGGCCTGGTTTGGAGGACGGGCAATTGGGTCTCATCCTGATTCTGGTCAATGGATAGAAAATAACGTATCCTTGCCCCTTTGAATATTTCATAAAGCCGGTCGATGGAAATATTCAATTCGGCTGCAAGCTGTTCATCAGTAGGATCGATGCCGTTTCTTTCCCTGAAGTCTTTCGCAGTCTGTGTGGCTTCTTTGATCTGCTTCGACATTTGCTGCGGGATGAAGGACCATTTTTTCAGTTCGTCAAGGACGGCACCTCTAATCCTTATATAAGCGTATGTTTTAAAATTAGCGTTGCGGGAAAGATCATAGTCCTTAGCTGCCTTGACCAGTCCTACCGTACCAGCGGCTACCAAGTCCTCGAATGTCAGCGGGGGCTTGATATATGAGACGGCTCTTCGTGCGATCCTCGGAACAAGCGGCAGCAATTCAACAATTTTTCTCTCATCGATGGAACTGTTTTGCTGAGTTGAATATGCGCGCAAAGCCGTTGTTTTTAAGTGGTTCGTCTTTTGTTTCTGGACGTCACTATTTAATAAATCCAAATTTTGTGTTTGTACAGCCATTGTTTATTATTCGCCGGTCAGCTTTTCACGCATTTTTTCAATTTGTTTCGATATAAGAGCGTCTAAAAGTATCGCATTTATTATATGAATTACCAAACTTGCAACTATATAGGTGCCGACCATTGCGATAGCGCCTCTTTTGCAGCTTATAAAAGGATCGAGGCCGTAACATGTGCCGATTATTCCAACGAGGAAGAATGCAAGGATGGCAGTTGTCATAGCTATTGGTCTTTTTTCAATCAGCATAAGTAAATATTCCTTTCAGTTTCTTAGGCTGGAACCAAATCCTGTTCGTTCATCTGGTAAACGCTCGGTAAAGCTATAGCTTCTATTGTTTCAATGTCTGTTCCAAGTACAATCTCATCATAAGCGACTATATGCAACGGCGGTACGGACCTTTCAAGGATTGAAGCCAGGGGCATTCTGAGTCTGGAGTCGCAGATGAGTACGACTTTTTCTTTGCCCATATCCATAGCCAGTTTCCAGGCCTGTGCTATCTTGTTAGTTAGTTCCATCGTGATTTCACTTGTTAAAGCAAGGCTGATAGAGTCACCTTCCTGCTGGAGCGATGAGATCATCTGGTGTTCGAAGGTTGGCTCTAATGTTATAGCAGAGATCTGTTCGTTCTCATTCTTATGTGCATCGGTAATGACCCTGCTGATTGATTTTCTTACCAATTCAGTCAGAACCTGAATGTTCTTAGTTTTTGTCACGCCCTCAGCTAATGATTCGATGATAGATGGTAATTGCCTTATTGGTATCGAATCGGCTAAGAGGTTTTTCAGTACCCGCTGCAGCATCTGTAGAGGAACGTGCTCGCCGATGACATCGCCGACGAGGCTCGGTTGAGTTCTTCTTAGTCTGTCGATCAGGGCCTGGACGTCCTCGCGTGTCAGTAGTTCATGTGCATGTTTTTTCAGGGTTTCAGATAAGTGAGTGATAAATACAGATTCAGGGTCTATGACGGTGTAGCCGTTTAGCTCGGCAGCTTCTTTGTTGGCAGGTGCTATCCAAAGAGCATCAAGGCCGTAAACCGGCTCGGTAGTTGCAATTCCCTGAACCTTTGCTCTGACGTTGCCCGAATCCATCGCAAGGAACATGTCGGGTTCGAGTTTCCCGGTGGCTACAACGTAATCGAATATGCGTATCTCGTAGCTTGTTGGCTCTAACTGTATATTATCCCTTAGTCTAACCAGCGGCAGGACAATTCCAATCTGTTGAGCAAACCTTTTTCTAAGGGCACCGATGCGGTCGAAAATAGCTGAGCCTTTTCTCGGATCGACCATGGAGATAAGACGGACGCCGACCTGAACACTGACCTTATCAATATCGAGCATTTCTTCGACAGGCTCTTTTTCCATTTTAGTTTGCTTTTTATCAGAAGCCTGTTTTTTAATTTTCTCCTCAGCGGCTGTGCCGGCGAGTCGTCCAACCATAGCGGCACCAATTGCAAGAGAAATGAAAGGTATCTTTGGTAAACCCGGCACAAGAGCAAGAGCTGCAATGATGAAAGCTGATATCATAAACGGTTGTTTTGCTCTTATGAATTGATCGCCAAGATCTTTGCCAAGGCTGTGCTTTGATGAGATCTTTGTGACGAGGAAGCCGGAACTGATAGATATAATAATTGAAGGGATCTGGCTGACGAGGCCGTCACCAATAGATAGTATCGAGTAAATTTTGACAGCCTCACCGATCGACTTGCCCTGCGAGTAACCAAGTGCGATACCGCCGATGATATTTATGGCTGTAATAATAAGGCCTGCTTTAGCGTCACCGCGGATGAACTTACTGGCACCGTCCATGGCACCGTAGAATTCGCTTTCCTTGACGATCTTAGCTCTTCGTTCTTTGGCTTGTGTTTCACTAATAAGGCCGGCGTTGAGGTCGGCGTCGATAGCCATTTGCTTACCGGGCATGGCGTCGAGTGTGAATCTTGCAGAGACTTCACTAATTCTTTCGGCACCCTTGGTGATAACTATGAACTGTACGACGACAAGGATCAAGAATATGACGAGGCCAACGACAAGACTACCGCCGGCAACGAAGTTTCCAAAGGTGTCGATGATTTTACCGGCGTCACCGTTTAGCAGGATAAGTTTTGTCGATGCGACGTTAAGCGAAAGGCGAAATAGGGTTGTAAAAAGTAATAATGACGGGAATGTCGAAAGCTCAAGAGCTTCTTTTGAGCAGAGTGTTATGATCAGCACAGCAATCGCAAGAGAGATGCTACATGCCAGCAGTATGTCGAGGATCGGTGATGGTAATTGTATCAGAAGTGTGGCAAGTATTGCCATCAAGCCTAAAGCTACTACAATATTGCTGTAATTTGGCCCTGAAGTATTATCTTTTAATGTTGTTGCCTGTTGTTTTGCCATTTATCTTAATTTCAGCTTAATTAGTTATTAGCGGCGGCTTGTTGACTTTCAGTGTTTGTTTGTACTTGTCCAAGCCCCAGTATTTCATTGATCCTGACAGCAAACTGATCTTCTACTACTACTATAGTGCCGGTAGCAAATTTTGAGTCTCTAAGATAAAGGTCTGCAGGAGCATTGACTGACCTGTCGAGTTCAACTACAGAGCCTGGGCCAAGCTGTAGAAGCTGCTTGACAGGCATTTGTGTTTGGCCAATAACAACTGTAACGGGCACGGCCATGTCGAGCAGGATATCAATACTGCCGCCAGCTCCTGAAGAGGCCGTCTGGGCTGCTTCGGGGAAGTCAACGTTTTGGACCTGTGGTTTGGACTGATCCGGCGGAGCAGATTGTTGTTGTTCGACAGCCTGTTCTGTATCACTCATGGTATTCCTCTTAATTTTTCAAAAATATAGTTAAATTTTATTATTCCTGTATCGCTTCGGTTACAATTACCGCGAGTTTGCCTTCATACTTTGCCGGCTGAGCACGGTAACGGCTTTGCCCGTGTATGATAAGTTCGAGTGGATCGCCGATCTTTTTATTTAGAAGTAGTACGTCACCGCTTTGCAAAGTCAAAATCTGCTCAAATGTCAATTCAGCACAGGCGAATTTAGCAGTCGATGAAACTGGTATTTCGTTTATGTGCTCAAGCATTGCTTCTTTATTCTGCTGCGGAGTTGAAGCTCCCTTATCAGCAGTATCGCCGAGTACCGCAAGCATCCTGGAGCATGGCAGTACAAGGTGAATCTGTATGCTTTGCTCGGAATCTTTTTGTCTGGTCTCGAAGATGATCTGGCACAGCTCTTCGCAGTTGTTGAGATCAAGAGTGAAGTCTTCACTGATAGGCTGTTCCAGCGTTTTCAGGTTGAGCTTCTGATTAGAACAGATAGTTGTCTTAGCAAGGTTTTGTGCAATATCTGTTAGTAGTGAGCTTTCGAGCTGAGATAATTTAGATTTGGAATCTTCCTTCTTTTCCGAATCGCCGAGTAGCTGGGTTAGCCACTGTGTGGCGGTTACAGAAGGAATAATGATCAGCCCGCAGGCTTTGTTATTTTGGTCATTTAAAACGAGATAGTAGTTATTCTCAGTATTTTCGCAGGCTTGCTGGATAAATTTTGCCGCGTAGTATTGCTGTGTAGAAATTGGTTTTGACTGGAATTGTCCCTGCAGGAGTTGTCCCAGCTTTTTCGAAATAGCTATAGCGGTTTGAATTGCGAATTCACTGAGCATCTGGGTTTGCTGGCCATCGAAATAATGGGGCTGATTCCAGTCATAATTGGCAGCGTCAACCTGCTGCCTGGCCTGGGGTGTATTCTGGCCCAGTACAGCGATGAGCTGATTGATCCTCTCAAGAGTAAAATTATCTTTGCCAGTGTTGCTCATTGAACCGCGAATTCCTTGAATAGTACCGCTTTGATCAGAGGCTTGGATTTCCCATATAGTGCTTCGTTGAGAATTTCCTGAAGTTCATACTGGATACGCCTCATATCCTTATCGCTGTTAGTGTCTTCGGTGGTAAGTCCCATGAAATAAATATTTAGTACGTTGTCGATGATCGGTTGTTTTTCTTTTAAGAATTCCTCGCCTTTTGCCTTGTCAGCCGATGGTAACATTTCGAGATTAAGACTTGCCCGGATATATCTCATCGAGCCGGAATCACCGAGATTAGTAGATATAGGTTCAAGTGGATAGAACCAACTTTTTTCGCCATTTTCGTTTTCCAGTGCTGAAAGGTCGTCTTCGGGTTCGTTTTCCTCTTGTTGTACCGTATCGGCGTCAGCGGTTTGTGGGCCGCCGGCAAATATTTTGCCCAGAAAGAATCCCACTACAAGTGAAACTATAACTATAGTGGACATAATAATCATTGGAAGCATGCCGGCATTACTCTTGCCTTCGGACTGCTCCTGTTCCTGCTGCTCATTAGCTTCCTGATTTTCCTGTTGTGTCTGGCTTTCGCTTTCTTCAGCCATTATTTATCTCTTTCAATTTCTGATTTTATCAGACTGGTTGAAGCACGCCTTGTTGGCGATACTTTTTGATCTTACATCTTAATGTTCTGTCGCTAATGCCTAAGGCTTTAGCGGCTTTGGTCTGGTTGCCGTCTGTCTGGCGAAGAGTTTCGATGATCGCTCTTTCTTCAACTTTTACAAGAGGCAATCCAGCTAAATCGTTACTGCGGCTATCCTGTGCGGTAACGGTGTAATCGTCTGCGGATTGTGATAGCGGCTGTAATTCGTCGAACAGCCATGAAACATCGGCTAATGAAAGGATTGGGCCGTTGCCAAGTATCATTGAGGTTCTAATTACGTTTCTTAATTGCCTGACGTTGCCGGGCCAGTGGTATTTGTTGAATATATCGAGCATTGAAGGATCGAGCTGTGTGATTTGGCGGCTTACTTCGGCGGAGTAAGTATTAACAAAGTGCCAGATTAAATCCTGAAGATCATCCGTTCTTTGGCGAAGCGGGTTTACAATTATCCTGACAGCGCTAAGCCGGTAGTAGAGGTCGGCCCTGAATCTTTTGTGGGCGACCTCTTCAGCGAGATCCTTGTTAGTTGTACTGATGATCCGAACATTAACTGAAATTGTGTCGCTGCCTCCGACCCTTTCAAAATCATTTTGCTCAAGTATGCGTAAAAGCTTGGCTTGAAACCTTGGCGGTGTTTCGGTGATCTCGTCCAATAATAAAGTTCCGCCATGTGCCATTTCGAATCGGCCTTTGCGTTGGGCATGAGCCCCGGTAAAGGCGCCTTTTTCATGGCCGAACAGTTCGCTTTCTAATAGTGACTCGCTAAGAGCGGCACAGTTTACTCTGACATAAGGGCCCTCGGCTCGTTTACTCTGGTTGTGTATCATATAGGATATAAGCTCTTTGCCGGTTCCGCTCTCGCCGCTTATCAAAACAGGGGCTGAAGTTGGAGCGACTTTCTGGGCAAGCTCTAAAGTCTGCATAAGCTTGGGACTTCTGCCGACGATCTTATATAAATTGTGCATGTCCTGATTGCCGGCAGCTAAAGTAGATATTTTGTGATTGGGCAAATAAGCATTAAAAATATCTTCGAGCCTTTCTGCTGCGACAGGCTTAATAAGGAAATCGCTAAAACCTGCCTGTAGTGCTCTGACAGCGAGATCTACACAGTTATCACGAGAAGCTCTTTTGCCCGCATTGATATCAGCTATTAAAATTGTCGGTGCCTCCGGCATACGTGCCTTTATTTGCTTTATGAAGACTGCGCTTTGACTCAGTTGCTGTGGAATGCTTTTAGCTGTATCGAAACATGCTGAAGTAAAGACCATTTGATAGTGATTTTTCTCAATGCTTTCCAATGCTGCTTTGTGGTCAGCGACGATGATGCCACGGATAGCCTTGCGTGCTAATATCCTTAAAATGGCCTGAGCCATTTGAGGGTCTTTATCTACTAACAATACATTGGCTGTGCACGAATTATTAATTGAGTGATTTGTTTTCATAGGTAGTAATTATCTCAACGGTCTTTTTATTGTTTTTCTTATATTGGCCTAACTCTTCTTTGCATTGCTGCATGACATTCTTCAGGTCTTCATCTCTATACCATTTTTGAAGCTGTAGTTTTGTTTTTGCAGCTTCAGCCCATGGACAGCTTGAATACTCATCAGAGAGCTTTTGAAGAGTTTCGATCGACTTTTTGGGGTCATAGGTTAGTTGGCAATGGGCCTTTTGGTACAGTGCCCAGGCCTTGTCATTTTTGTTGATCTCTTCTACATTATTACTATCGGTAATTGCCAGGTCGTAGAAATACTCAGCCTGCTTTGGATTTCCTGTTAGATTAAGAAGTTCGGCGAGCATTAAAGGATTCTTAACCTTGCTGCCGTTAGCGGTGTGGATGGAGATTTTTTCCATCAGTTTCGGATCAAGCTGTGATCCTGATGCAGCAGAGTCAGCATCTTTTAGCCTCGGCTGGACAGGTTCATTTGGAGACTCTATTTGGTCTGGGGTCTTTTGGGTATCGACTTT
>JANQHJ010000072.1 GCA_028282745.1 Sedimentisphaerales bacterium
TTTTCGTCCTGATCAAGATATCTGTGCAGTTCGTTCCTTGCTCAGACATCGAGATAATATGGTTAAAGCGTCTTCATCCCACAGCCAGCATATTCAAAAATCGCTGACACAAATGAATTTGCAAATTCAAAATGTTATCAGCAATATCACTGGCGTTACAGGTTTAGCTTAGATTTCGCTTGTTCCAGCTGTCGGCTTTATGAATTAAGAAACAAAGGAAATAGCCAAAAAGCAGAGTATTTCGGCATCTTAAGGAGGGCTCTGCTATTGCCAGTACCAGTTATAAAAAATGTTCAAACGCAAGCAGTTGGATTTGCACCGATCCTGCGCCGCTTTTTTGATCAATGTGGGGTTCAGCGCATCATAGATGTTCATGTTGAGCTGGACCCACGTAGGAAAATCCTCACCCACGGCGAAGCGGCCGTGGCCATGATTACCGGCATACTGTTTCAGGTCATGCAGCTGTATCGAATCTGCAAATTCGCCGCGGAGAAAACCGTGCTCGACGTGATGTTACCCAATATCTCGCCCGAAGAGTTCTTCGACGACCGGCTTGCCGATACCTTGGATGCCATATTTTCTTATGGAATCGGGGATCTTGAACTGGCTATCACCCGGAATATGATCGAGGTGTTTAAAATCCAAAGTCCTGTCTGTCACAATGATACAACCTCAGTGTCTGTTTACGGGAATGCCGACAATAACAAGACCGACCGCAGCATCCGGGTCACGTTTGGACATAACAAAAAACATCGCAAGGATCTCAAGCAACTTGTCTGGTCTATGTCAGTGAGTTCCGATCACGCCTTCCCATTGTTTCAGAAGACTTATAGCGGCAATACAGTCGATGTAACCACATACGTCGAGCAGTGGCACAAACTGATTGATCTGCTCGACGGACATGATTTCCTTTTCGTGGCTGACTCGAAATTGATTACTCACGAGAACATGGCCCATATTGCCGACAATGATGGGTTTTTCATCGCGCCGGCGCCGATGTACGAATCCTACAAGAATGTTTTTGAAGATGCACTCAACCAACACGACCGTGAGCTACTCATTCCCTATAAAGAACGCTTTAACCGTGGCTTTGAAGTTCCCATGGAATTTTCCCATGAAGACAAAACCTACCAGCTGCGGATGATCATTCTGTTCGACCATGGTCTTCGCGCCCTAAAACAAAAAGCGCTGAAAAACCGCGTTCAAAAAACACGCGACGGTTTCGAAGAACTTTCTGGCAAACTCAACCGCTACAAGCTCAAAAGCCAGGAACAGATAGATACGGCATGCGCCTCCATATTGAAGAAAAACAACACAGAATCATTTTTCTCCTACACTGTGATCAACAATCCGGTCACCACCTATAAAAACAGCAAACGCGGTAGGCCGTCGTCAAACTCAGAAAAGATAGCTGTAGTCAATGACCACTTCAGCGTCCATTATGAATTTGACAACAATGCTTTCGAAAAAGCTCTCTCCCAGTGCGGCTATTATCCGCTATTAACCAATAAGTCCTCGGATAAGCTGAGCATCGAGGAGGCTATGCTGGCTCACAAGAACCAGTACAAGTGCGAGCATACCTTCCGCAGGGCAAAGGGGCCTTACAGCATTGAGCCCATATACTTGCATACCCCTGAGAGAATCGAAGCATTTTTGTTTCTGTTCAAAATCGCTCTGCAGATGCTGGTGCTCATCGAGAGAAACGCCAGGAATAATATCGACAGCAGGGACCGAGGCCTGGACGGATTTATGCCAAACAAAAAGGATGTCCGTAATCCGCGCAGCGAGTTCATGCTTAAAGAGTTCGAAGATATCGTCCAGGGGCAAATGCAGCTGCCCGACGGAAATAGCTATGGCTTTGTATCCGAGCTCAATGATCTTCAAAAAGACATTCTCTCCATCCTGGACGCTCCTCTTCACTACTATGACTACCAGAATCTGATTGACTCAAGCTGAATCAATCTTCGAGCAATATAAAAGGCAATGGTAAATCGATGTAAAAAATAGAAAAACGTACGTTTTCAAAGAGCGAAATCTAAGTTAGAAGATAGATTGTCGTAATTTTGAAATATTCTAAATTCGTCAAGTAGACTTTTCTGCTTCTCTTCGTTTTGACCTTGAACCGCCAAAGGCTTCATAACATGTAATTTAGTTTGCCGATGATAACATTCAGAAGAAATGGGACCTTCACTAATGGAATAGTATCCAAGGTTTATATAAATCGGCTCCAAACAAATTTTACACTTGATTGTAGTGGTCACTCATATTGCCTTTTCAGCTAAAAATAGTTAAAAGCCGTTTTGCAATTTTAATTGCTCGAACAGACGCATCTTCTTGCTGCGACAACCTATCTACGCGGCCCGACTTTTGACCGCCTCATATTTCAACGCATACAGAATATCCGTAATTTTTACCCCCTGGGGGCAATGCGTCTGACAGAGATAACAGGTGAGACAAATCCACGGCATTTTTGATTCAAAAACCATCGAGCTCATTCCCATCCCAAGGGCGTGCATGATCTGATGCGGCAGGAGCCCAATGTCTTCCCGAGGACTTTCTACCTGAGCCACAACCGGACAAATACTAGTGCATGTCTGGCAGTTAAAGCAGGCGGTAAAGCTGCTTCCGCTCAGTGATCCCATCCGTACTGATGTGAAGGCATGATCTACCTCTGGGAACGCCGATTCCGGCTTCAGAATACCCCCGCCGGTTACGGCATCGAGTGCCTGCCGAACCGGTTGGCGGTCGGCTTCGCTCTTCTCCCCTTCAGCCAAACAGCGGTGGAATGAGAAGGGAGAGAGGATCAGCGGCTCGGCGATTCCCTGCTGAAGTAATTCTCTCCTGATGTCATACCAGAGGTCTTTAAGATTGATACCAGCAGGGCAAATGTCGCTGCAGCGCCCGCAATCCGTGCAAAAGCAAAGCCCGGTTAAAACTTTCTTGACCAAGCCCCGATCCATGTTTCTCTGATAGAGCAATTTTTTCATTGCTTGTATTTTTTCAGAAGGCAGGATATTCTCATTTTCGATATCCGCCAACGCGACCCCTACTGAGCATTCCTGTGTGCAGGCGCCGCAATGGGTACAGGCATCAAGCTCTATCATCTGCCGGGTGGCAATGTTGTGCTTATATGAGCCGGCCCGATCCATGGCGGCATTCATCAGCGCACACAGGGGTCCTGCAAT
>JANQHJ010000121.1 GCA_028282745.1 Sedimentisphaerales bacterium
TCGGAGGGCGAGTTGACATGGGAGCAGATGAATATACGTTCGGCGAGCTTTCAGATTTCAGCGGGAATGGAATTGTCAACTTTGAGGACTATTCGATACTGATTATTTATTCGGATGGATATGTATGCGTTGGGCCGGATTGGTGCAATGGGAGCGATTATAACCGTGACGGTAAGGTTGATATATACGATCTTGAAAAGTTCGCCGCAAACTGGCTGTGGCAGGCAAGCTGGTATTCGCCTTAATAAACAAATCAAAAAGTCTCTCGCTCGACCGGGCCGAGTTCGAAGCGTGGGTCGTTTCGCATGAATTCAATGATCTTGTCGAGTTGCCGGTTGACGAACTTAGTTTGGTTTGAGACAACAGCTATACCAATGACGGCACTGGTCTTGATGTCATTGTGGTCAACTTCGGAGACAGAGATATTGAACCGGCTTTTTAATCGTTCGATAAGGCTCTTGACGATCTTGCGTTTGTCCTTGAGCGAGACCACACCATGCAAATATAGCTGAGTTGTCATTGCGCCAATAATCATAGTTCTAAGGCTATTCTATTAATCAGAGAGCAATTTCCCAAATCAATCTTTTGAAAAAGAGGAATATTTTGATAGCATGGTCTTTAGACAACCATATAAGGAGAACAAGATGAAACGATATTCCATTTCCATTTTTATAGTCGCAGTATTAGTTAGTATTGCTTTTGCGGAGCCTAAGCCTGATAAGATTGTCGAGTATAAAACAATCGGTGATGTGAATTTATCACTTCATATATTCAATCCGCCCGGGCATAAGTCTTGCGATAAGAAACCAGCGATAGTATTTTTCTTTGGCGGCGGCTGGGTTACCGGTACCCCTAAACATTTTTACCCGCAAAGCGAGTACCTGTCATCAAGAGGAATGGTGGCTATTTGCGCAGATTATCGAGTCAGGAATAAACACAAAACAACACCAAAAGAATGTGTCAAGGATGGTAAGTCGGCGATACGCTGGGTGCGAAGTCATGCAAAGGAACTTGGCATCGATCCTAATATGCTGGCAGCGGGCGGCGGTTCAGCTGGCGGCCATGTAGCTGCGGCGACGGGAAATGTAAAAGGGTTCAATGAGAAAGGTGAGGACATTACAATCAGTTGTCGGCCTAACGCTCTTTTGCTTTTTAATCCCGTGTTCGACAACGGGCCTGGCGGATTTGGGCATGGCGGTGTTAAGAATTACTGGAAGGAATTTTCGCCACTTCATAATATTGACGCTAACAGTCCCCCTACCATTATTTTTCTTGGCACGAAAGACCATTTGATTCCTGTTGCTACGGCAGAGAGATATAAGCGACGTATGGAAAAAGCAAAAGTCCGATGTGAGCTGCGATTATATGAAGATCAACCACATGGTTTTTTCAATAAGACAAAATATTATGAAACCATGTACGAAGCCGACAAGTTCTTTAGCTCGCTGGGCTATATCAAAGGTGAGCCGACATTAAAGAAAAAATGATATGCAAGCTGTATCTTGAGTTGTATAATCCGAAAAAAGCTAAGGATTTGAAAAAAGGAATTATAAGCTAAAGGAGCCGGTAAATGAATCTGGACAATTATTTCGCAATGGCAAAGGGAATAGGCGTATTGGCAACAGCTGACGAAGAAGGTAAGGTTGACCTGGCACTTTATTCAAAGCCATTGGTTATAGATAAAGATACAGTTGCTTTTGTGATGAGAGAAAAGCACAGCCATCAAAACCTCAAGTCGAATCTAAGCGCGGCTTATATGTTCATTGATAACATCGCAAAAAATGCCGGCATTCGACTGTTTTTGACCAAGACACGTGAAGAGACGAACCAGACAGTTGTTGCACAGATGATAAAAGAGCAACCGCAAATCGCACCGCCGGAAGATACTGGTAATAAATATCTGGTGTTTTTCAATGTAGATAAAACGATTGCCCTCGCCGGTGACACAGAGCCCATCCTGGGCAGTTAAACCATAAAGTTATTGAGGAACTACAGATACGTCATATATCGTGAGAAATATGTCGAACCAGCGGAACATTTTTTTATTACAAATATCCAAAAATGTGTCTTAGGGGTATATTTTTTCTGTACATTTTAAAAATCATTATGGTAGAATTTTTGCGTTGTGGATGTCCTTTCATCTCTCAAGGATGTCGACATTTTAGAGTTAGCAGTGAGAGATAAAGTTTAGTTTGGCCTGATATATAGGTCAGGAGAAGTACAAGATGAGTACAGGTATTGTAAAATGGTTTAACGCAAGCAAAGGTTATGGGTTCATCACCCCTGATGATGGCGGCAGTGATCTGTTCGTACATCATTCAGAAATCAAGGTTGACGGCTATGCCACTCTCGATGAGGGTCAGAAGGTTGACTTTGAGGTAGGCGAAGGAAGAAAAGGGCCATGTGCCACAAACGTGGTTCCCAGCTAACATATAGGTTACGTTAAATCTAAGAAGCCCCGAATGACGGGGCTTTTTTTTTGATAATAATTTTCAATATTCATAGCAAAAGGATGATAAGCCCAAAGAAGAAAAAAGCTCAAAAGCTATCAAGGGCTTTAGAGCTTTGCTATTAGCTTGAATTTCAGGGCTAAATATGTTATTATATTTAGCAAACGGGGCAAAGGGCTGGACACGGGTACGAACATCCAAATCCCGGACAGGGATGGATGATTCTATATATGAAAGCCAGGGTGTTATACATGCTGAAAAAAGCAGTTATCTTTCTTCTATACCTTCTATTTGTATCTACAGCTCTATCCGAAACACATTGGTTCAGCGATGAGGATGGTAACGATCACTCCTGGAATAGGCCGGGTAACTGGTGGCAGTCATCTGTTCCGACAGTCAACGATGTAACTTATATCAACAGGCCCACCAAATACTGTGTTGTGGATTCTTCGGTTTTTGCGACATGCTCAGAGCTTGGTGTGGGCAATGATAAAGGACCAGCTGGTTTGGTTGTGACAGGCGGGACAATTGCAGTTGCAAGCCAATTCAGGATAGGCATTAACGTGTCGAGCTACGGAACAGTTGACCTTGATAGCGGAAGTATTAGCTGCGGCAACTTTATTATACGGCAAAACGGCGGGGTCGGGACATTCGACATTGAGGAAGGAATGCTGGTCGTTGATGGGAATCTGGTTTCGAGGATACAGGGGTATGTCGATAACGGTTGGGTAAAAGCTTACAGCGGTAATGGACAGGTGATCATCGATTATGACAATATCAATCCTGGTAAAACAACAGTATCCGCTGTGAGGCACGTATTTGTGGATTTCGATAAGGATGGGCTGACAACGTTTAGGGATTATTCGAGTTTTTTGTCGGCGTGGCTGTGTGAGGCCTTAGAGCCGGATTACAATGAAGTTTATGACCTTGAAGACGATAACTCGATCAACATTTTCGATCTAAAGTTTGTTATGAATGACTGGCTGAAGTGGCCTGGTAATGAAGTGGCTATAACGGTCGATGCCAATAATGTTCAACATACGATCAGCGAGGATCTAACAGGCTATCATACTATTTACAGCCATGAGGATGATCATATCTGGGCAGACGGGAATATTGTTGAATATCTTCGGGATATTAACGCAGGTGTCGGCAGGTATCCGGGAGGAGCAGTGGTATCTTACTGGCACTGGGATGAGCCTACAGCGGACGGCTGGTATGATTCTTGGAATCCATCGTTCAATGGTGACTATGGCGATCCGAACGATTTTATGGATCTTAATGAGTTCATGGCCAAGTGTACATTAATCGGCAATGAGCCAATTATAGGTATCAATATCCAGTCAGGTATCGTTTATAACAGGCTCAATGAAAGTATTGCGGATGCGGCAGCTTTAGTTCAATTCTGCAAGGATCAGGGACACAACGTTAAGTATTGGTATATCGATAACGAGCCTTACCTTGACAATCAAAGTCCGGCAATGACAGGTGAGGAATATGGCGGGTATATCAATCAGTTCGTGCCGGCAATGAAGGCTGTCGATCCGAATATCAAGATCGTGGCTAATTGGAAGTCAGGTTTCTTTAAGAGCTGGGGCAGCTATAAAAACCTTCTGAATACAGCCGGGGATAATATCGATGTGATCGATGTTCACTGGTACTGGGATTGGGGTAACGCGAGCTGGTTTACTTGGCTTAGGCAAAACCCAATGCGATGGGAGAATCAATGGACGACCAACGGGCATTCATTCGTTGAGGAGATCGAGAAGTTCCGCAGTGAAGTTAATGAAATGAATTACGGCCATATTGAGCTGGTTTCTTTCGAATGGAACATTGGGCCTAATGATGATGAACTGTTATCGCCCTTTCAGTACGCGTTGATGCAGTCGGAAATGCTGGGACAGTTTATCGAGGGTGATCTTTTCATGTCGATATTATGGACGCTTCAATGGCCTGTGCCGGATCAGGGAACAGCATCTTTCGCTAATAGATATTTTCTGAATCCTGTAACCTATGAACCGAATCCGATTTATGAAATTTACAGGATGTATTCGAAAGCCCTTGGTCAACAGTTCGTAACAAGTCAGACCGACGTAGAGCATGTCAGGCCGGTCTCGGTGCTGAGCAATGACGGTAATACTTTGTGGGTATATCTTTTGCATAAATCAGAGGCTGGGACACCGATAACAGCTCGGCTGGGTATTAACAATTTTAACCCCTCTACTGTCGAGGTAACATCGTTTATGTCTGGTGAGTTATCTTCAGACACCGCCCAGGTAAAAAAAAGACTGGTTTTTCAGGACAGTCAAAGCGGTAAATGGACAGTGCCACTGCCTGCTGCTTCGTTTACAATGCTTACATTCCAAAAATAAACCGCTTGTAGTATAACCATAGCACCCAAAGGTAATAAAATTATTTTGATTGATTTTTTGACGGGCGGGGAAAGTCTATGTATAACAGACAGGCGTAAAATCTTATGAATTAGTATGCATAGTTGATATGGCTAACGAAACCGAAAAAGTCGAAGTAAAACGCATTGAGCAGTCACAGCAAAATACGGCTGAACCCACTCTTTTCGAGAGATTTTACGTCGCAATCTTTCCGATCATAGGCGGGCTAATTCTGGATTTCGCCGATCTGGCAACTTTTGGGCCGATTGGCATTTATCTTGGTATGGCTGTTGGCTGTACAATCGGCTGGCTTATAGGCGGGATATACGAATTTTCTAATAAAAGCAGGATCATATTTACGCTGTTGGCGGGAATTTATTGCATGATACCGGGAACTTTTTACATGCCGATTGCGACTGTAATTTCCGCAGTAGCTCGATTCAACCATGTCAGCAGTAAGTCGGGACAAAAAAATAAAGGCAAGGCGGGATGACGTTATCTAAATTAAAAACATATCTATCCGCCGCTTATAAGACGACGATATTGTTTGCAATATATCTGTTTTTTGGCAAGACAGCCGAGCCTGCTGATCCTCGGCCAAGTGATTGGGCAGAGGCTATCGAATCGGAGGAAATCCCAAACTTCTATAAGGTAACGGCTACTTTGTACAGGGGCGCCCAGCCTACGGCTGAAGGTATAAGACAGCTCAAAGCAATGGGGATCAAAACAATTGTGAGCTTTCGCTCGCTGCATCGAGATGATGATGAGATAGGCGATACAAAGATAAGGTATGAGCATATCGGATTCGATACTTGGAAAGTTGAGCACGAAGCAATTATTAAATTTCTTAAAATAATACAAGACGAAGCTAAGAAACCGGTCTTTGTTCACTGTCAGCACGGAGCAGACCGAACGGGCGCAGCGTGTGCAGTTTACAGGATGGTAGTCTGCGGCTGGGCTAAAGAAAAAGCTATGGACGAGATGGTCAGGGGCGGATTCGGATTCCATCCGATATGGAAAAATATTATCAGATATATCGAGCAATTCGAACTGTGAAAAAATAATATAAAATACAGCTTTAAACCCGAATTCAAAGAGATAGAATTGTATAGAGGCAAGGGAAAAAGGCTTCGTCAATTGCGTTGAGAAGGAATTCACTGTCCTGAACAAAAAAAATCAAACTCAGGAATAGTATTCACCCTTTTATTTCGGTGACGAGTTTTTGTGTCTCAGGGGATTGTTGGATTTGGGCCTGCTTGAAGGCCTGTCTCGATTCAGGATTGCTTTGTTTGAAAAGTTCGTTGCCCTTTATGACTTCTTCCAGAGCTTTCGATTTAAGACGTGCTTCTTTAAGAAAGCGGACAACTTTAGCGCCATAGACACCCCCTGCTACTGCGGAAATACCTATCACCAATTCGAGCAAGGCATCAGTTGTCTTAAATGGGTCGGGCCTATCAGAGGATCGCTCTAAAGAAGCCTGGGCAATCTTATAGTTGGACTCGGCTAATACATCAGCAGCAGTATCGGCATCTGGTAATTCTTTGGGTAGGCCAAAGTAGGCAGTATATGATCGGCTTTGCAAGTGCGACAGATCGGTGAGAGCCTGAAGCTTTGGCGAGACGAATTCTTCTTTAGCGGTATCGGCAGCTATCTTCGTAACACGACCGTGCAGGTAAGCGTTTTGTTTTTGAACCTCGGTAGGAGCGAAACGTAATGTATCACAACCGGTTGTAAACAGGCAAGCTAAAGCAACAATGGCAGTTAGTTTTTTCATTTTTAGTCTCCTTTATATTTCTCAATGGGAATTTTTGTTATCTGTTTGTCGAACCGAGCGATATTTGTTTCCAAGGCCTGTAGGCGGTATTCGTACGAGATGCTTTTTGCAGAGAGATCGTCAAGTTTCAGCTGTAATTGCTTCTGGCATTGCAAAAGCTGTGTAACGTCATGCTGTAACAGGTCGAGTTGTCTTTGCAGGTTCACCCAGCTACCAAGAATCAGCCCTGCTAAAAGCACTATCTGGATAAGAACAGAGATATTAATTTGACGATTGAAATACCACGTTTTGCCGTTGCTACCATTCATTTTTATACCTTTGCATAGAAGACATTTTTTTTGCCTATCTTTGACATCAGGACATAAGTACCATTGGCTAAAGAGCCGGTTTGTGAGAAGGATTCGGCGAGGTTCACAGCCTGTATTTGTGCGCCGACTTCGTCGGGTTCTGAACCGGGATATCTGAGCTCAACCATGCAGACGTTATAATAATTGTACGAATAGTGGCTCTTTATGATAGCTGGGAACGTCGAGGCACGTGCACCGGGACTTGTTACAACCGAAATATCTGATGGGCCCTGCGAGCCGGTTCGGGCAAGACGCTCGAGGATGCGGTCGCTTTGTGTTATGCTTACTTTGCTCATAGCCGGGGTAACCTTTTGCGAATAATTTTCAAATTTGTACACTGATTTTTAAAATCCATATACACATGTTTTATCAAAGCAGTGCTTCGATTGTCGATTTGCAAGTTCAGAATGTCGCGGCTTTGCGAAGGTGTAGTTATCAAATCGCCGGTGTTGTAATGAAAGGCCAGGTACGGAGTCTGCAGATCGACAGTCTCGATCACCTCAGAATTATCCTGACCTCTATTACGCACGTATTCGTAAAGAGCAACTGAGTCGTCGATGTCATTGCTCATAGTCGAATCGCTGCCACCATAAAAAATGCTCTGGTTGGTTACTTTCTGGTATCTGAAAGGCCTAGGCAGCTGGATGACATGATCGATGACGTGGGCAGTCGAATTTATCGGACCGTCGCTGACTTCACAGCTGAGTCTTTCGTCGCTGAGAATGGTTGCCGTTATCCTGAATTTGAGCAGGCCTTTCATAGCGGCTATCCATGTAGGGACGTCGAGGCGTTCAGCGCTTAGCCAGATGCCGCATTCATCAAGCAGAATATCA
Source organism: Sedimentisphaerales bacterium (assembly GCA_028282745.1). GTDB lineage: Bacteria > Planctomycetota > Phycisphaerae > Sedimentisphaerales > Anaerobacaceae > JANQHJ01. The sequence continues at coordinate 7,795 of JANQHJ010000121.1, forward strand.
AAGGCGTCGAAATATTGCTGCCAGTTCTCGCCGTCATGTGTCACCTGCAAGTAATATCCGAGTGAATGGCCCTGATTGTCGGTTGTCAGCATCGGCTTGAAACGTCTGCGCTGCCTTAGGTAGTTATCGGTTCCTAATAACTTCGAGAGGTCATAGGCTGAGCCCTGATCATACGGCAGTGAAGTATATTCGCCGGACTCGTTAAGTGTCCACTTGCGATAGACGTCGCGGACCTGATAGAAATCAGGATTAGTAGAAGGACTATAGACATCATAATTAGTGCTCTCCAGTGCAGGGTCCCAAGCTTTGACGAGATCGAAGGTGGCTTCATAAATTTTTACATCACCGATGCCAATATACCGGTGTGTTACCGAAGATGAGCCTTTTTGATTTTTATACGCTGCGACGTTAGTTTTAGAAAGGTTTATACGCTCGCCGCTTTGCTGGAGATTCAATTCGACTTGTACGCCGGTCGAGCCTTTATAGAAAACGATTGATTGTCTCGGGCCGGTTGGCAGATAAACGGGGATGAATTTAAAGCTCAGGCCGGTCTGCTGGCAGCAATCACGCAAAGCCTCTAATAAATTAATACCTGTAAGGTCAAGCTCGGCAACGAGCTGATTGTTCGTTAAGCTTTGCAAAAACTCGAGCGGCGGTTTTAACAGTTCATTGTTGTTCGTATATTCATCAAGCAGATAATCGATTATCTCAGCATAGCTCCACGGCACAGCTGTCGATAGATCAGAAGCAAAGAACCTATGAGCAAAGCCATTTCTCTTAATAAGCTCATTCGCGGCGTCCGGCTGGGCGTCAGCATTGAAGATAAGATCAGCAGTAGCCAGGAACCTTGTTGAACCTGAGGTCTCGGCTATTCTTTTGCCGTATAAAGTTGTCAGTTGTAGCTGCCCGCTGAAATCATTAGCAGTTATCCTGTGAAGCGAACCTTTTGAAGATAGATTGGTATCTATAGAGTTGATTTGTCCTACAAAGATCGGTAATGTATCGATAATCTCTGACGGTGGTGAAGAGTTGAAGCTTTCAGATATACAAACAGTCGAGCCTGCTTCAATATCATGATCAGGACAATGGCAAGCGAGTTTAGCGTAGCTAAAATCAGGTGAGCCTGAGCGGACTATCTCAATGACTTCGATGCCATCGCGAACAACGCCATCGACATACACCGAAACATCAGCGGCTAAGATAGAGAGACTTTTATTTTCGCTTTGGTATATATCGATTCGATTTGACATCGTTAAAATCTTTGAAGTAATAAAGTTTTAGTTAATAACCAGTTTGGCTGATGCGAATTGAGTCCGTTCGATATCGCCGCAGCAATTAGCACGTCTGACTAAATAATAATAGGCTGAATTATCCTGATGCGTCATGTAATGCGGCGGCGATACCTGTTGGGTTTCAATATCAAAGACAGCTATCACATGCTCGCCATCTGGTAGAAATTCTGCACAACGATAAAGCAGTGTGCAACCGCTTAGTCGTTGCCAGAACCAGCCAAGATTCAATATCGTACCGAGCTTGAAAGCATTAGAGGACATGCCGGAAAACAAAGCGTCTTTTTGAAATGGATTTTTCATTAGCCCGGTATCCTTGTAAGTTCCGATTCGTTATCGCTTGGCTTAATGGTTAGTATTATATTCTGACCCGCGTCGTCGTAATAATCTATCCGTCCGGTGAGTTTGTTCTGGATTGCTTTATTAGCAAGTATCTGTTCGCAGGTTATCTCGGCAGTTCCAGCCCAGACGATCTGGCCGGTGCCTATAAGCTCGTCGGTATCTGCTGGACTGGTGCCGGATTGAAGGAATACCTGGACGGTATATCTGCCGCGGGTAATATTT
>JANQHJ010000003.1 GCA_028282745.1 Sedimentisphaerales bacterium
AGTATCTCGGTAGTATCATTCCAAAATCCGATCTGACATTTAACAACACGGCTATCGAGCTTAAATATCCTATCGTTCAATTTCTGCAACTGAGGTATATTTTTATCTATACCAAATTCACACCACGCTGTTTCGATCGGGTAATAACTTTTACATTTATGCAATTTTAACTCTACCGGCTCATGCTTGCCGGTAGAACTTGCAATATTAGCTGCCGTTCTCGCCGCTTGCTTCATAGCTTCGGGCGTGATCTCTTCCGTAAACGAATAGCCCGTCCGGTCGCCTTTGAGAACTCGTATGCCGACGCCGAAATCAGTGTTGTTACTTACACTATTTACCTTATTGTCTTCAAGCCCGACCCTGTTCTCTACCCGCCGCTGAAAAAATACATCGCAGAAGTCACCACCATAAGACAACCCTTCCGACATCGTTCGCTGTGTCACGTCATTATCAACGCCGAAAATACTATAATAATCCCTCAACTGATCACCCCCTGCAATATCCGAACCGGATTTGTTTTCAGGCTTACACCCTGCCATCGAACCAGCTAAAGCTGTCCCTGCCAATCCCGTCGCCGTATTTTTTAGAAATCTTCGCCTCGATATGTTCTTATTAGCTGACAACTCACTACTCCTGTATTCGCTGAAAATAAAATTGCATCTCAACCTTTGTAGTATAGACTGATTAAGCGGCTAAACTGTTACCAAAAAAACTAGAAAACATCCTTTTTTTTGCGTAATTCAGCAAATTCTTCAGCATCTTTAGCTTTAAGGAAGATGTTCGATATCTTCTCCCAGCCGATGGTTGAGCGATATAGCTTACCCTGAGTCCTGTACATCTCGAGTGACTCTTCGACAATTCTGTCACTTTCAAGGATAGTCAATGCAAATTCGTAGTCTTCCTCGGTGTAGTCATGTCCCGGACATACCATCGTATCTTCCGGCAGTAAAATCAGCTTCTGCAGTGATTCCCACATCGTCTCAGGGTAACACTCGAACACCTTGCCGCATCCACCGTGAAACAGTGTATCACCGGTAAAAACAGCCCCGTTTTTATCTTTATCGACAGCGTAATAACACATACTTGTCTTCGTATGGCCGGGCGTCGCTATAGCATGCACCTTAATATCGCCGATCTCTACAACTTCTTTATCTTTGACCAGCCTGTCAACTCCCGCGCCTTTGCCGTATCCGCCGATGACCTCACAGTCGTATTCTCGTTTCAATTCTTCTACGCCACCAATATGATCAAAATGATGATGAGTTATAAATATATGTGTAAGCTCAAGCGCCTTCTCAATCAGCTCATCGTTCACACAATCAAGCTCACCGGGATCGACTACAAAAGCCTTGTCTTCATCGTAACGATAAAGATAAGTATAGTTGTCACCCAATACAGGTATCACTGTTATATATTTATTCTTTTCTATATTTTTATTTTCAACTGTCATAATTATATATATTCCTTCGGTTTAAGATTAGTCTCCATTGTCCCCGGCACAGGCCTGCCTGCCTTTAAACAGTTGCCGATGCAAATGCCGGATTGGAGCAAATAAATTCAAGAACTTCCTGCTTTGTCATACAGACTTACTTTTCTGCCATTCACTTTTAAGAATGCTCATTATACGACAGTTCCAATAGGATTTGCCAGCTTTAATTGATTGCCGCAATGTTCCTTCAGGTTTGAAACCTGTTTTTTGATAACACTTGATCGCGGCAGTATTAAAATCAAAGGTTCCAAGACTAATACGATTTAGTGACATCTTGTAAAACCCCATCCTTAACATCTCTTTAATCATATATTGCCCATATCCTTTGTTACGATGTCTGGGCGAAATAATCACTCTGCTAATGGATGCATATTCATGCATTTTTCTATAATCAGAAATCTCACAATAGCCGAGAATTTTGTTTTTATCATACAATCCAAATGGGAAAAGCCTGGGATCATCCACTTTAGCTAATGCAAGATGTTTGCGAAATTGCATATGGGTCAATGGCCATGTAAATATTGGCCCTGACCATTGTAGCATCGCATCACAGGATTTTACCCATGACAGAACTGTCTTAATATCCTTTAATTTGAAAGGCTTTACATCCATAGCAGACATAACAATTTAAAAACGTTATGAATTCTTGATGATCTTTTCTTTACCACCCATATATGGCCGCAGCACCTCTGGTATATTTACCGACCCGTCGGCGTTTTGGTTCAGTTCAAGTATCGGTATCAATACTCGCGGGCTCGCGATCACTGTATTATTTAGCGTATGGCAGAATAAATTCTTCTTCGTCTCAGGATCTTTATAGCGAAGATTCATTCGCCTTGCCTGGAACTCATAGAACTTACTGGCGCTGTGAGTTTCGCCATAGCTGTTCCTCGACGGCATCCACGCCTCGATGTCATACTTCTTGGCCTGGCCCCTGCCCAAATCGCCCGTACAGACAATTACGACCTGATAGGGAATCCCCAAAGCCTGCATTACTGCTTCCGAATTGGCCTGGATTTCTTCATGATATTTCGCGCTTTCTTCAGCGCTGTTTTCACATACTATCACCTGCTCGACCTTATCGAACTGATGAATTCGATACAGACCGTAAGTATCTTTACCAGCCGCTCCCGCTTCACGCCTGAAACAGCTCGACATTGCGACAAACTTTTTCGGTAATTCGTCGGCCTTTAATATCTCGTTCATATGATAAGCAGTCAGCGGCACCTCAGCGGTACCAGCCAGGCTCAGATTATCTTTTTCCATTTGATAGGTCTGGTCTTCAGAGCCGGGATAATATCCCGTCCCGCGCATCGCCTCATCCTTCATCAGAAGCGGCACAGACATAGGCGTATAGCCTTTAGCTATCATATAGTCCATAGCAAATCGAAGTACCGCCCAGTGCAGCATCGCCCCGTCACCCTTTAAAAAGTAGTTGCGAGTCCCAGCCAGCTTCACGCCCCGCTCCACATCGATAATATCAAGCGCAAGCCCCAATTGAATATGATCTTTAGGCTCGAAATCGAATTCCCTGATTTGCCCTTCTTTTCGAAGAAGAACGTTTTCTGTATCATCCTTACCAACCGGCACATCCTCATCGGCAGGCTGAGCTACTTTTTGCAAAAGCTCATCAAATTCAGGCTTAAGCTCTTTGATCTGCTCATTCAGAGCCGAATCCTTCTCTTTCAATCCAGCTAATTCGCCAAGAGCCTTCTGCTTATCATCACCGTCTAACTTCGGTATAGACTTACCTATTCGATTCTTATCAGTAGATATATCTTGAAGCTGCTGCTTGGCATCTTTTAAAACGTTATCAACTTCCATCAGCCGGTCAATATCAACTTCGATATGCTTATCAACTGCAGCTTGCTTAAATCTCTCAGGATTTTCTCGTATTAGTTTTATATCTATCATATCTCTGTGCTCTCTGTGGCTTGATAACGCTTTACGATCACTACATTATTTTGACCGCCGAATCCGAACGACTCGTTGACCGCTATATTGACCGCCATTTTTCTCGGCTCGTTAGGCACATAATCCAGATCAAGCTCAGGATCGGGATCGTTGAGATTCATTGTCGGCGGCACAACGCTATCACGAATCGCCATCACGCAAGTTATCAATTCCGCCGCACCGGTCGCGCCTATCAAATGCCCCATCATACTCTTGACAGAGCTGACAGGTATATCCTTAGCCTTGTCCTTGAATACACCCTTGATAGCTTTGGTCTCAACCGAATCATTCTCCGATGTACTCGTTCCATGCGTACTGATATAATCCACGTCGCCGTATTCTATACCGGCATCTTTCAAAGCCGCCTCAAGTGCCTGCTGTGCTCCGCGTGCATCTTCGTGCATATCCGTCACACGAAAAGCATCCGAGCTGCTGCCGTACCCTATCAGCTCAGCCAATATCGCCGCGCCTCGTTTCTTTGCATGCTCTAACGATTCGAGTATAAGTATCGCCGCTCCTTCGCCTATAACGAATCCGTCCCTGCTCTTACTGAACGGCCGTGACGCTGTCTCTATTTCGTCATTTCTCGTCGATAGCGCAGTCAGCCTGTTAAAGCCGGTAATTCCCAAAGGATGGATCATCGAATGGGCTCCGCCCGCTATCATCACGTCAGCGGCCCCTTTTCGGATAATTTCCATAGCCTCACCTACAGCTTGAGTACTGGCCGCACAAGCTGTTAGACAACTTCTCGTAGGGCCCCTTGCACCTGTCATTAGTGAAATATGAGCAGCCGGCATATTCGGCTCCTGCTCCATCTCCCGCATGGCTGACATCTTATTAAATGCAACCTCTGCCCACTTATCCCAGTTCATCTCACGACTGTCGCTATCCCAGCCTTTAACTATCGCATCGAAAAATGCCTCGTTATCTACCGAGCCCTCGCCAGCCCCGAGATAAATCCCCATTCTCCTGCGATTAATTCCATCACAAGGCTCATCGATCTCGATATCGATCCCAGCCTGCTTACACGCCTGGGCAGTCGCACCGATCACAAACCCGCTGCCCCGATTACTATCTTTATGAAGCCCAGGATTTTTAGTGAACTTGCTAAGATCGTAATCTTTAACTTCAGCGCAAAATGTACTCGGAAAACTTGACGCATCGAAAATGGTTGTCTTTGCAAAGCCATGCTTACCAGTCAGCATCCCTTGCCAGACACTTTCGACATCATGGCCCATCGGACAAACAAGCCCAACACCGGTTATAACAATTTGTTTTTTCATTCATTTAACCCTATCCGTCAATCCCAATTGAATATTGAATATCCAATGTAGAATTTCCAATGTCCAAGTATTTTCTACCTCGTTTTAGGAATTCTTGCGTTCTTCTTAGCAGTTTTCACACTAGAAACAAAAACTGAGATCAATTCTTCACATTCGATAATTAATTTTTCCAGCTTCGCTTGAGATTTTATCATAGCTCTTAACTTGACAATCTTTAACCAAACAAAAGTTTCACGTAATTCTTTCAAACATATATTCATCTTATGGATAAAATCTTTACGAGATTCAGCTCCTTGAGCCTCTCCATAATTAGGAGCAGGTGAAGTTCCCGATCTTACAATCTGGTTTGCTATGTGATTTCCAGCTCTTGTATTAGGCAGCGCATCGGCCAACTTAAGAATAGCTACTGCAAATCGAATCAACCTGTCCTCAATATCATATTTTTGCTTTTTCTTTCCTTCTGCTTCCTTCAATTTATTATTTTCATCATTCATACTTACTTCTAATATCTAAATTCTACATTCGATATTGGAAATTCAGCGATTATTCTTAAGAACAATCGCTGCCGTTTGTGCTCCGAATGTATAGCTGCAACACAAGACGTAATTAATTTCTTTTTCAATAGGCTCGGTTACAATATTCAATTCGCAACCGTCAGCTTTTTTATCACAGTTCTTAACAGCCGGTATTTTGCCATCCTTCATCGCCATGACCGCCGCCAGGACATCGATCGCCCCCGACGCAGCACCGGTATGACTGACCATGCTCTTAGTTGCAAACACCGGCACATCACCAACTGCATCTTTCAGCACTGCCGCGATAGCCTTGCTCTCTGCCAGGTCATCCTGAGCGATACCCGTACCATGAGCTACAATAAGGTCAAGCTGCCCAGCTTCTATACCAGCCTCGCTCAAAGCATTCTCTATCGCTATCTGCAATCCTTCGCCGTCATCTTCTATATGCTCATATTCGGCGCAAATATTATTACTCTCACCAACACCGACTATCTCGGCATATATTTTAGCACCGCGTTTTTGCGCTCTTTCAATATCTTCCAGCACCACCATGGCAGCTGCTTCACCGAACACTGAGCCTTTAGCGTCAGCATCGAAAGGCCGACACGCCTTTTCCGGCTCATTGTTATCTTCACTGGTCGCGCGTTTTAGCAGCATCTGTCTTGCCATTACTATCGGATTAACCTTCGCTTCGCCCGCTCCCGCCAGGGCCATTTCACTTGAGCCCCTGGCGATCATATCGCGAGCTTCAGTTATAGCCAGATGCCCGCTCGCCTCGGCGCATGTAATAGTATTGCTCGGCCCCTGAATATCGTGAATGATGCCGATATGGCAAGCCAGCATATTCGGCAGATACTTCAACAGCCACAAAGGCGTAACCATCTCGAGCCCATCTTTGCCCCATTTCTTTATATCAAATTCGTTATCAGTAATACTCACACCAACCGCCGGAGCCAACTCGACCAGATCGCAGCTGATCAATCCCGCGCCCAGAACGATAGCCGTCCGCTCAGGCTCCATACTAATCTCGCCATCCTCGGACGCCTTTGTAACTATTCCAGCATCTTCGAA
>JANQHJ010000055.1 GCA_028282745.1 Sedimentisphaerales bacterium
ACCTTCACTGTAGCGGTAAAATCACCTTTTTTCGTTGATTTTTGCATGTCAGTCATCGAATGTACCTTCAAATCAGCTAAATCATTGATATAGATAATCTAAATGAGTCAAAACATCAATCACAAATATTTGGAAAGACTGAATTGATAACAGATGATGATAAAAATATACCACCTACATTTTGGGTTTGGCGGGGGTGTCGCTTCTGACAATATTGCCCAGCACATCAAAGGTATCACCTAATAGAGGTAAAGGCTTAATCTTGATATCGGGCTCGTAGGCATTGCCGGTAACGCGAACCTTTAAGACACCAGAGCTTATTACATTACCAAGCGATGCCAGAATATCAGGCTTGATCTCAAGAACTCGAGGGCCGCGAATATTAAGTTCCAGGTTAAGGCTTTTATCTGTAATATCCAACCAGCCGGAGCCGGCGAGTGTCAGGCTCTTGCCGGAGAGTTCTATAAATTCGAAAAGCAGCCTGCCGTCTTTGATATACCCGTCGAAAGACATTTTTTCGAAAATGTGGTCGGTAGGTTTGTTAAGGCTTAGCAGAGATAATATTTTTGCAATTGGCGACGTTTGGCCGAGCTTCATATTGACAACTTCAATATTACAGGTGCCTAAAAAGCTTTCTTTTTTGCCTAAAAGCCCTGATAGATTGGCTGCCCCTTTAAGGCTTCCTGTACTATAGCATGAGCCTCCATTACAATCAGGAGGTAGATTCTCACCATCAGCAAGAAACTTTTGCAGATCTGCACTGTTAAAGCTGCTTTGAAGCTCAAAGCTGTAACCTTGGTATTCATCATGATTGATGCGGACTTTCCCGGCTATCTTGCCGTCATAAAAATTCCCTACGAAGGAATCGCTTATCCAGCTTTGATTTTGCTTATCAAAACGAAAGGTAGTATGCACATCATTGAGAGTCTTGCCTTCCACTATATAATTGTTCGCATCGACCTTGATTTCAGCTGATAATATGCCCGCCTCTGGATCATCAGTTTCGACTGATGTTACTATTTTGCCGTTTATTGTTAGCTCGGGATTATTCTTTCCTGCTGGATGTGTTTTAAGTCCGATCAGTTTAACAATACCTTTATCGACGTTGATCTGACCGGTTATATTTTCAAGGATAAAATCTACGACTTCAGGCTGAGAATTAGTGTCCTGCATAAAGATATTAACTCTGCTTTTCATGTCGTCACTGTCGAAAGTCTTCCATAGATCGGCATAGTAAGCTATTCTTCCAGTTGGATTAAATTGGCTTACAACGTTACGGAAATTCTCCGGTATTAAATTAAGCAAATCGTCGTTGATCTCAGAGCTTTTGCTTTTCAGTGTCATATCATAGCCGAGGTCCTTACCATCCTCGCTTGGTTCGAAAAAGCCTGTCATTGATATTGGTTGACCGCCGTATTTGCCTTCGAATTCTCTGAATTCAATAGAATTAGGCTTGAATATCCCAAGTGCCGTTATGTCTGTAATAGGCAAGACAAGCATATTAGGCTTTAGTATGGTATCTACAAAATTCAGCGTAGCAGTGAAATCGACCATGTTGGCATCATTTGCATCATTACGAACAAGTATCCTGCCTTGGCCTTGCCCCTCCGGTGCGAACTGACGGTAAAGATTTTGCTCTCTTGGCGGCAGGGAATTTTCGAGATAATGGTCAATAGGTATATTATCGACGTCGATAACGAGATCGAATTTCGGATTTGGTGAATTGGTATCGGTCACATCACCGTTAATGACTATCTCACGTTTGCCTTTGATCGATGTCATATCTGTAACTTTTATGCTTTCAATATCGAAGAGCAAATTACCGGTAAGATTATCCAGCGGATATGGGAAATATGCATAAGTACTGTTCACCCCGTCAAGGTCAACATCGAGATTAAAATCCCCTTTCTTCTCTGAAGCAAGATCCAGAGAGTATTTGAATTTAACCCTGCCAGCCGGATCGAAATCTTTCCACATCTTTTTTTGAACATCATAGATTGCATTATAGAGGTCTTCGTCAAGCCACATATTATTGCTGCTTATTAATATCCTGCCTTTAACATCCGGGCCTATATCTTTAATGCCGCCCGAGATTGTAAGGTCGATATCGCCATGCTTGCCTTTTAAACTGTCGAGTAGAATTTCTTTTTGGCTGAAGCTTATTGCACCGTATAGATGTTCAATAGAATACGGAAACTCCGAATAGAGAATTGAAACGTCCTTGCAATAAATATTGCCGTTGACCTTCATATCTTCTGGTTTTTGTAAATTGCCCTTGGCGTGAAGTTTGAGATCAAAGGTTCCTATTAGATGATATTGCTCGAAAAACAGCTGGATATTAGAAATTGTTTCGAGTTGCTCGTATTCTTTGATCCTTGCCAGGATCTGTTTATCCGTTTTGGGACTCTGGCGAACAAAGTCTTCAAGGTTAACCGTCAGTTCAAATTTGCCTTTTGTGCCGTATTTATAGTCAGCCTGGATGTCCTTTATCATCCACGTCTGTTCGATACCAGGCAGATCTTCAGTGCTTATAGAGCCTTCTAATTTGAAATGGCCTTGTTCAAAAACCCCCTTAAGCTTGTTGAATTCTCCATGATCTTCTTTAGCTGTTGCTACTTCAAACTCATAGCTATTTTTCTTCGATGGAGTTATTCGCAAATTCAATGGCAGCGACATCACAGTTTCTCTGCCGCCTTTGGTTATCCTGTTATATTGAATCAAACCATTCTTAAATCTGACTTTCGGTATTGCTCCGCCTTTTTGTTCTCCGGTTGCCAGTTGCATTGACTGAACGTTCCATCTACCATCAGACATGTCCTGTTTGAAATCGAGAGTAAAATCTTTTAGACTGATTTTTTTTAAGCGAGGTTGAAATCTTATTAAACTCCAGAGTCCGAAACGAACATACACTTTTTTGGCACTCAATATTGTACTGTCATAGTCGTGCTGTTCTACAGGTTTGATCTCTAAATCACGGATAGCTACGGCTCCGTTTGGATTGATGGTGATCGAACTGACAGTTGCCTGCGTATTAGTCATTTCCTCTATCAATCGGACCGCTATAGGCGGCAGGTACCATCTTAATACAAGTAGAACTGTTCCGAGAAAAACTGCGACTGACGCGAGTATATAAATACGGCGCAAACGCCGCTTGCGGGCGTCAACAGACACCTCCTTATTGTTGGGATTTAGAAACATTTAATTATGTTTTGATATTATTTTTTCTTAAGAGCTTTATCGGCAATGTCGCCTCTATAATATGAGCCTTCGAAGCTAATTTTCCCTACTGCCTCGTATGCCAACTTTTGGGCCTTGGCGACATTTTTACCGACAGCGGTGACTCCTAAAACCCTTCCCCCATTTGTGACGATATTTCCATCTTCTTGTTTAGTGCCGGCTTGAAAAACGAAGACATCTTCCATAGCGTTAGCATCGTCAAGTCCGGTAATAATTTTGCCTTTTTCATAGCTGCCCGGATAGCCGCCTGAAGACATGACAACGCATACAGCTGGCCTTGGATCCCATTTCAATGTGATTTCATCAAGCCTTTCATCGCAGACAGCAAGCATTACTTCTAATAAGTCGCTTTTGAGCCTCATTAGTATCGGCTGGGTTTCAGGGTCGCCGAATCGTACATTAAATTCCAATACTCTCGGCCCAGCTGCCGTTACCATAATACCGGCGTAAAGTATGCCCTTATAAGGCGTGCCTTGCCTGTTCATCCCGTCAACTATGGGAACAAGTATCTCGCGGTTGATCTGATCCATCAATTTATCTGTAACTACTGGAGCGGGGCTATATGCACCCATTCCTCCGGTGTTGGGGCCTGTGTCGCCTTCGCCAACTGGTTTATGGTCCTGAGATGATTCCATAACGTAAATATTTCGCCCGTCAACAAAAGCTAAAATAGAAGCTTCCTCGCCGAGCAATTTGTCTTCGACAACAACTTGATTACCTGCCTCGCCGAATTCCTTATCACACATTATTTTCTCGGCTGCCAAGATGCCGTCTGAAGGATCGTCGCAAACAAATACACCTTTACCTGCTGCGAGACCGGCTGCTTTTATTACTACCGCCTCATCTCGGCTTGCTATAAAAGCTTTGGCATCTTCGAATCTATCGAATACTCTGCCTTCTGCGGTGCTGATTGCGCAACTTCTCATAAGTTGTTTTGCAAATGCCTTATCAGCTTCGAGCCTTGCCGCTGCTTCGCAGGGCCCAAAAGCTTTAATATCTGTCGCTTCGAATGCATCCACCACTCCATCTGCCAGGGGCGCTTCAGGCCCAGCAACCATAAGCTCAATTTTTTTTTCTTTGGCAAATTCAACTAACTTATCGATTTCGCTTACGCTTATATCTACATTCTCGCCGCACTGGGCTGTGCCTGGATTGCCCGGCGCGATATAGAGTTTAGTTAATTTCTTGGATTGTTTCAGCTTCCATGCAATTGCGTGCTCACGTCCGCCGTTACCAAGTAGTAATACATTCATAATAAAACCTCACAGATACACAGTTAAAAAACGCAGCTTAATATTCCGTTATCAAAATTAGCTGATGAAGATTCTAAAGACATCCATCAAGATTGGCAAAGAAAATATTTAACTGTGATCAATAGGAAAAGGGATATGTATTTATAGGCGCTAATAAACGCTTTGACAGGAATATGGGAAATAAAAAAACAGGACTGAGATGCGGAGGGAGAGGAAAGCGAGATAATCTCAGCCCTGTTGAGTACAATAAAAACTAATTATAGCAATACTCGCCAAACTTATATATACTATTTTTCGAAATTTTTTTCAATAATATTTTTCATAATTTTAGCAAATTCTTTGTGGGCTTTGCGCATTTATTAACCAAAATAATTCATTCTTGAACTATAGCTGTCCTGGGCTTATAATCCCTGTTTCTATAATTTTCTAAGCACGATACAAGCCTAAAAATAAGGAAAGAAGGCGTTTAATGGCTTTTTCAGGCAATTTTCAGGGTGCTTTGGACCTGATCAAAAAATCAAATAAAATTGTTCTCACTTCCCATGTCAGACCAGATGGGGATGCATGCGGATCCATGATAGCCGTAAAAGAATTTCTAAGCAGCATGGGTAAAAATTGCGATCTTATGCTTCTTTCCGAACTACCTCAGTGGTATAAGTTTTTATTCGATGAAAATACCCCTATATATGGACAGTCAACAGTTAAAAAGGATTTAAATGAGTATGATCTTATAATTCTTGTGGATGTCAACAGCGAGAGCCAGTTACAAGGATTTGCTGATTTTATAAAAAAGACATCTGCCAAAGTTCTGATCTTTGATCATCATGCGACGAATGATGGCCTCGGAGATATTGAGATTATTGATTTCAGCGCAGCCGCGACCGGTCTTATTATTTTTGACATGTTCAAGTTTGCAGGTTTCAAAATAGACGAGAAAATTGCGGAAGCTTTATTCGTTGCCATTTCTACAGATACAGGTTGGTTTCAGTTCAGTAATACTGACACAAGAGTATTTGCTACTGCAGCAAAACTTATCGAAGCGGGGGCTAAGCCTACAGATTTGTATCATAAACTTTATCACAATTTCACACCGCATCGTTTCGAATTGCTAAAGAGAATGCTCAATAGTCTTGAACTTCTGCTTGATGATAGGTATGCGGTTCAACACCTGACACAAAAAGATTTTCAAGAAACCGGCACAGCGTATTCGGATACCGAAAACCTTGTCGATATGTGTCGTCGTATCAATACCATTCAGGCTGCTGCTTTATTTGTCGAACAGCCGGATGGCCGGATACGTTGTTCACTACGCAGTACCGGAAAAGTTGATGTTAGCAGGGTTGCTCAAACGTACGGCGGTGGAGGCCACACCGTGGCATCTGGAGTACATCTGGAAGGACCCCTCGAAGATGCTAAACAAAAGATCTTCGAACTGATTAAACAGCAGCTTGATTAAAAGCCATCCCAAAACCTCGATCTACTGCAATTGGCTGCAAAATTCGAGGCCTGCGTTGTCGGCTAAAAACGTTCTCAACGTATTTCAATACGCTTGCGAGCCTTTTTCGC
>JANQHJ010000065.1 GCA_028282745.1 Sedimentisphaerales bacterium
GAAATATAAACTGCCAAAGACTTATATTGTCGATGTGGCTGGGCAGGTTAGCCATGAGGCTGTTGCTAAAATTAAAAAAGGCATGTGGTTGGCTGAGGGTAAGACTCACAGAGCGGCTGTGAAGATATTGCGTAAAAGACGGACGGGATCGACTATCGAGATTACTATCAGTCAGGGGTTGAACCGTCAAATACGCAGGATGCTTGCAAAGGTGGGCTTGAAGGTGAAATCGCTGAAGCGAACGAAGATAGGTAAGATAGAAATTCGCGGGCTTGGCGTAGGTAAGAGCAGGGCGTTGACGAGCGTTGAGATACGGTATCTAAAGTCTATTAAGAGCAAATAAAGTCAAGGTTGGTTATTAGGCCCAATAATGTTTATGTTTTTCCAGCCCCTGACCTCTCGCAGTTCATCACAGCGTAACTGCACTGAAATTGATGCTGAACCTGTTTCTAAAGCCTTAATGCCATCTTGCGATATCTGCATTTGTTGCCCTGGTGCGATATCTGGAACGTTTGTTTCAATTATTTGCTGGTCATTAACGCTTAGTTTATTTCTTAAATCAAAAGTAACCTTAACATTATGCAAAGTTACAGATAAAGGATTAACCCATCTGGCTCGACATGTTAAGGGGGCGCCAGACAGAGACGGGGTGTTATTAACGAAGTCTATTTTAATGGGTTTACTTGACATAATGACCCTTTGCTCGCCTAAAAAAAGTATCTGGTCATCCCCTACCATTTCTACACCGGCAGTTGTTTCAAATGTCATTGTTTTTGCTACCCAGTCAAGATACTCGGACTCTTCAAGGATTAGTTTTACACTTTTTGTTTGGCCAGGTCCAAGTTCTACAGTTTTCGCTACATCCTTGACTGTGCCAAGCAGCATAGCGTTGTATGTCAGTGCCCGATTCGATAAAAGGGCATAAATTTTATATTTAAGCTTGGTTGTATTCTCTAAATGAAGTTCCCAAGTTATAGATTCTCCTAAAAACGCTGTTTCATCAGCTTCAAACCGCACTTTCACATCTTCTTGAATTCGCCCCGTTCCTTCCTGGAGTAACCCTGTTTTCGTATTTTGTGTACCGTTACAACCGGTGAAAATAATTGTGAGTATGCAAAAGACGATTGCGATTGTTCTCATTTTAGCGCTCCAAATAATACCTGTTTCAAATTATTTTTAGGTTATTTTTCCCATAACCAGTCTTCTATAAATATCTTCAAGTCATCCATGTCAACATCATTATTATCGTCCAGGCTGTAATTAGGAGCAATAGTTTGCCATGCACCAGAAAAAGGTGCATAGTCAAGAAAGCTTACCACCCTGTCACGATTAAAATCTCCAGGTAATACTACTGCCATTTCTTTCCAACCTCTGACCTCTCGCAGTTTATCATAGCGTAACTGTACTGAAATTAACTCTTATCAAACCATATTTAAAGTGAATTAGGTTCGATTACTGTAATGTCCTTAAATCCCCTTATATCTTTTAGCTCATCAGACATTATCTGTACTGAAATCCAACCTGATCCGGTCTCTAAGCTGGAAATAGTTTTTGAAATTTGTATTTCTTCTGACGGCGCCAAGTTGGAAATTTTTTCTTTGACCAGCTTTTTACCGTCTATTTCAAGGTTTTTCGTAACATGAAAACTTACAATGACATTATGTAAGGTTATAGACAATGGGTTTGTCCATGAAACACTACAGTTGATATTTTCTTGTGGCTGAAAGTTTTTGCTCGGAACTAAGGATATACTCACGGATTCTTCATTCAATAAAGTTCTATTAAACATGTCAAAAAACAATTCTCGTTTGTTTTCATCAAGAATGCGTATATGTGCTTGAAGCAGCTTTGTTTCTGATAACCATGGTGTATACTCAGAGTCTGAAATAACAAGGCTTACGGAATTTGCCTCACTTGGCTTAAGGTACATAATTCTCGATATCTCACCTGCTTTTCCTTTTGAATCACCACGATAGCTAATTACTTCTCCCATGATATCAACAGTTAATGTGTAGCCTTGGCTATATGTATTCTCCAAATTGACGATCCAGACAACATCATCTCCTAAAGGAACAACTTCGGGTATGTCTAAGGTGACCTTGATATCTTCTGTTGTTTTTCTGGCCACCTTTTTACTTAAAATACTTTCATTATTCGTCGCCTCATTACAGCTAGTAAGATTGAATAGGCATAATATGATGGATATAATTATTAGTAATACGTTTGTGTATTTCATATTCTTCTCCATTAAAGCGAATTGCTAAATACTCCATAACCAATCTTCTATAAATATCTTCAAGTCATTAATTTCTATATCGTTATTATCGTCCAAGCTGTAATTAGGGTCAATGGTTTGCCATGCATTTGCAAGTTGAGAATAGTCAATAAAATTTACTGTTCTGTCCAGATTGAAATCAGAGCGTTCAACAACTGCAATATCTTTAAATCCCCTTATATCCTTTAGCTCATCAGACATTAACTGTACTGAAATCCAACCTAATCCGGTCTCTAAGCTGGAAATAGTTTTTGAAATTTGTATTTCTTCTGACGGCGCCAAATCAGGGATATTGACTTCGACTACTTTCTTACCATCTATCTCTAAGTTTTTAGTTACATGAAAAATAAGATTCACATCATGTAAGGTTATTGACAAAGGATTAGTCCAGGAAATTTCACAAGTAATCATTCCATTGATGCAGAAATTTTCAGTAGGAATTAAATTAATGTCAATAGATTCTTCGATTAAATAAGTTCTCTTGAACATATCAAAGAACAATTCCTGATTGTTTTCATCAAAGATGCGTACATGTGCTTGAAGCAGCTTTGTTTCTGATAACCATGGCATATACTCTGGTTCTGAAATAATAAGACTTACTGAATTTGCTTCATTTGCTTCAAGATACAAAGATTTTGACATTTCATCTGCCTTGCCTCTTGAATCGCCACGATAGCTAATCACTTCACTCATTATATCGACAGTTAGTGTATGAGCTTCATTAGATGTGTTTTCAAGATTGACTGTCCATATTACATCAGATCCTAATAAAGCTGTTTCAGGCGGGGCAAAAGAAAAAATAAAATCCGAACTACCTGATGAAAGTGAACCAAACGGCGGAGGTGGGGCATACTTATAAGCAGTCGTAATGACATTACGACTGTTATTTCCCACCGCTTTAGTGCTGATATTTTGACCAATAATAATTGGTTTTGTTTCCGGTACGTTGGGATCATGCATTTGCCCATTTACATCAACAGTATATTTCCAAATGTTTGCTTGAGCGGTATTAACAGCCGCAAAAACAAAGTTAACATCATATATGCCCCCGAGGTCCTGACGAACTGCTTCAACCGGTGCCGGTCCCATCCTGTAACGACCGTCACTTTGCTCTAACGGTGTAGCATCCACCGCCTGCCAGCCGTTCAAACCCGGTCTGTCAGGCCTTTTCATCCATGCTTCACACCAGATATGATAAGACCATATGCGATCACTACGGCAAATATCTTGTCTATATCCATTTGGGCCCGTTGGTCCGAGGCAATTATCACAGTAACTCGGAGAAAGCATGCTCCATTCTTTTGTTTCATAAATATTGCATGATCTATTGGTATTAGGAGTTTTGTCCCAAAGTGATGAATAATTTGTTACCGGCCGGGAAGGAATACCAACGCATCTAAATAAGCTACAAAGCAACCCGCTAAAGCTCCAACATTGACCGTATTTAACACTCTGACCGGTTGCAAAGTAAGAAGCAAAAATATCACTGCTTGATTTCCATGAAGTCGGATCAATACCGTCGGTGTAAGGCGATTCCCATCTTCCGACCAAGATACCAGAGTCATCTTCTGAATTAACAATTGCTGATAAGTATCTTGAAAGTTCAACGGGATTTGCCCTGGTTTCTATATCGACCTGTTCAAGAAGCACAACAAGCATACCGAAACAAGTTTCGTCAAACTGGTCATAATCCCATTCAGCTACGAGCCCGTAGGTTCCCAGCCTATACCACATAAGGCCATTTTCGTTTAATATATATTCATTTCTTTCGGCACTTGAGGGCATATATACACTATCGGCACTTTCCCAGGGATTATACATTATTGCTATCGTTCCGGAATCCTTCATGTCAAGCGGGGGAAGGTTTGTATCTACTCCCATGAGTTGTGTTCTTAATATCCAACGCCCCGCAGGGGCATCCGGGGGAATGTTTATTTGCATAGACCAAAGTGGATCGTCCGGATTTACAGGGGTGATCCTTTTCGTTCCCCACTGACCTGGAGGTACTTCATTTTCAAAATAAGGGATGTTGATGTCGTGCCACTCGTCTTCGTAATAATATTTTGCGACGAAACAGATATGCAGTGGATCATCAATGCTGTCGGTTAGCTCGACATCTATATCGAAAGTCTGGCCTCTTCGTAGAATAAGAGCATTGTCACTCCATGTCTCGGTATTAAAAGAATCGGTATGATGATCTTGCATATTGTCAGTTTTTTTATAATCAACATTTTGAATCATGGTCAGGGTTGCTATATAGGCTTCATTATTTCCAGAGGGATTTCTGGCGCTACCTACAATAGTTAAACCATCATCAGAAACACTTTCCGCATATGTAATTTCCCAACCGTTAACATCTAAACCATAGTTTTGCAAAAGTATCTCTAGTGGCCTCATTCCATTATCCTGGTCATAAATAAATGCAAAATTTTCGCTGGTACCGACAATAACAGAACCATCTGCTGAGACTCCAAGAGCCTCGGTGAATCCACCCCATAAACTTCCTAATCCGACCATGCCTGTAGCCTGTGACCATTTGAATGCTTCTGCAAAGCCATAAGAATTTTGGGATGAACCAACTGTTACAGTTCCATCCCTTGAGACAGCATATGCATGACTAGTGGAACCACCGAGTGTTCCAAGATTCTGAATACCTCCGGATTGTGTCCATCGGAATGCAATTTCAGGATCGTATACTGCAAAAACACCATATCCTACAATAACTGAGCCGTCATAAGAGGTGTCATAAGCTGTCTCGGTGGGATCTCCCAGGCTTTGCATACCGATCGCCTGTGTCCATCTGAAAGCATTGTGTGGCTCCTCTGCAGAAGCATCTCCATCTCCTACAATAACTTGCCCATTGCCTGAGATGCCTCTTGCGTCACTATCACAAAAACCAGGACCGCAATTCATTCCTCCAAGGCCAATCATTCCAGTTGCCTGCGTCCACTTAAAGGCTTCGTCGTTGTTCTGTGGGGAATTATCGTAAACACAAGTACCGGCCATTACACTGCCATCAGAAGATACAGCAAAAGCGATACTACGAGATGCCCCAGGGAGAGCTCCTAAACTTTGGATGCCGTTAGATTTAGTCCAACGAAAGGCTTCCAGTGACATAGAGCCGTGCGAGGCCCCCACCACAACTGAACCATCACCTGAGATATCAAGAGCATAGCTATAAAAATCACCTCCGGGAAGATCTCCCAATCCCTGGAAACTGGCAGAGTGACTAATTGAAGATAGCACCATGAATAAAATAGCAGTGACAAATAAGCATTTATTTATTATTATAAGATACCTCCATCGTATATTTGTTATAAGTGAATATTACAATCAATATTCAATATAATAATATGCGAGTTATATAATATGTCAAGTATAAATTGTGAAAATAAACTATAATTACGGATTATAAAGAATCATAATTTTGATTAAAAAAGAGAGTTTATTTTTTTGGGCAAAAGAGTTGAAAAGGCCTTAAATTGCCAATCTGGCAGCTTTTTTGATTGATAAAACAATTTTTTACGGCTTTTTGGGTTGCAATTTGCGGTTTGGACGCTATATTAATTGGCTCTTTGTAATTATAGTTGAGTAATAAGCTTAAGACGAAACTGGAGTTGATGATGTCGAGAGAATGTTATTTTACGGGTAAAAAGACGAAAGCAGGACAGAGCATAGCCCGTCGTGGTAAGGCTAAGTATCTTGGCGGTGTCGGTAAGAAGACTACCGGTATAACCAAGCGTAAGTTTAAACCGAATATTCAAAAGGTAAGGGCTATAGTTGATGGTAAGGTCTGCAGAATCAAGGTGTCGGCTAAGGCGATCCGGATGGGGCTTGTGCAAAAGCCGGTCAAGCGGAACTATAAGCCCGCCGACAGTGAAAACTAAACATTAGTTTGGTATAGTTGGAGTATTATATTAGCGAGGCGGGAATACTGCCTCGCTTTTTTTATAATTAACAACAAATTTATTGAAAGTAATCAACAACGAATTTCACAAATTAACACGAATTATAAGAAGATAATATGGGGTTGCCTGATGATAAAATTTTGTATAAGGATTTATCATATAAGATAATCGGTTTAGCAATGGAGGTTCATAGGGAGTTAGGTTGTGGTTTTCTTGAAAAGGTATATGAAAATGCCTTGGTATATTTACTTAAAGAGGAAAGCTTAAGAGTAGAACAACAGTCTCCATTAACGGTGATGTTTCGTGATAGTGTTGCAGGTGAGTATTTTGCAGATATTCTGGTTGAAGAGAAAATAATAATAGAACTTAAGGCTTGTGAGAAACTTCTGGATATTCATAAAGCACAAGTAGTAAATTATCTAAAAGCTACAGGTAAAAGGCTAGGTTTGCTAATGAATTTTGGTAAGCGAAGTTTTGAGCATGAGAGGCTAATAAATTAAAATATGTTTGCGTAATTAGTGTAATTTGTTGTTAAAGAGTGAGAATAATGGGTGGACGGATAAGCAGAAAAGATGTCGAGAAGGTGGCGAAGCTGGGACGTTTGCAGCTTAGCGATGCTGAAATAGAAGAGTTCACCGGGCAGTTGGGGTCAATACTCGAATATGTCGAGAAGATGAATGAGCTGGATACCGAAGGTGTCGAGCCGCTTGCTCATTGTTTGCCCATAAGTAATATTCTTCGTGAGGATGAAGCGAAAGAATCGCTCGGGACAGAAAAAACTTTAGCAAATGCGCCTCAGCGTGAGGGTGAGTATTTTAAGGTTCCTAAAATTCTTGATGATTCGTCGGGAGTGTAGTTCATAGGAAAAGAAACCACGGATTAGCACGGATCATATAATAAAAATGGAAGATGGATTGATAAATTTAGGATTAGTGGAGCTTCGAGATAAAATAGCTTCTGGGGAGGTTAAAAGTATAGAGGCTGTTGAGGCGGTGTTCGGAGCTATAGATAAGTATGAGCCGACAGTTGGGGCTTATATCAGCACTTTTAAAGAGCAAGCTATCGGCAAGGCTAAAGAGGTCGATCAGAAAATAGCAAGCGGTCAAAAAATCGGGGCTTTAGGTGGTGTGCCTGTCGCTATAAAAGATAATATGTGCACAACGTTCGGAGCAACGACGTGTGCGTCGAAGATACTTGAGAAATTTCATGCACCTTATAACTCGACGGCTGTTCAGAAGCTGCTTGATGCGGACGCGGTAATAATAGGCAAGACAAATCTTGACGAGTTCGCGATGGGTTCGAGTACGGAGAACTCAGGCTTGAAGCAGACGGTGAATCCGTGGGATGTTCAGCGGGTGCCGGGCGGCAGTAGTGGAGGTTCAGCGGCGGCGATAGCGGCGAGGTTATGTTATGGGGCGCTTGGTTCGGATACGGGTGGATCGATAAGGCAGCCTTGCAGTTTTTGTGGTGTTGTAGGATTGAAACCGACGTATGGGAGGGTGTCGAGGTATGGGCTGGTCGCTTATGGCTCCAGCTTGGATCAGATCGGGCCTATTACGAAGAATGTTGCTGACGCAGCTTTGTTAATGAATGTTATAAGTGGGCACGATGCGGCTGATAGTACGAGTGTGAGTGAAGACAAAGCACCTGTGGTGGATTATTTAGGGGAGATAGATGAGGGCGTCGAGGGATTGAAGATCGCTGTGGCTCCGCAGTTGAATGCGGGTGCGGATGAATCGGTGAGAAAATCGGTCGAAGAAGCAATCGAAACATACAAAAAGAATGGGGCCAAGGTTATTGAGGTCGAGATGCCGCATCTTGATTACGCGATAGCTGTTTATTATGTTATCGCCACGGCTGAAGCATCGAGTAACTTGGCCCGGTATGACGGAGTTCACTACGGACATCGGACGGTGGAGCCGAAAGATTATGTCGAGGTTTATTCAAAGTCGCGCGAAGAAGCGTTCGGGCAGGAAGTTAAGCGAAGGATAATGCTTGGCACCTATGCTCTTTCAAGCGGATACTATGACGCTTATTATCTTAAGGCTTTGAAGGTGCGGAACCTTATCAGGCAGGATTTTGCGAAAGTGTTTGAGAAGTGCGATTGTATAATGATGCCGGTGTCGCCGACGACAGCTTTCAAGATAGGCGAGAAAACAGCCGACCCGCTGCAGATGTATCTTGCAGATATTTATACAATAGCGGTTAATCTGGCGGGGATACCGGGTGTGAGTATTCCGTGTGGATTCGATAATGATAAACTGCCGATTGGATTGCAGATATTGGCACCAGCTTTCGAAGAGCAAAAGCTGGTGCGTATAGCGAGAATGTATGAGTCACAAACTGATCATCATAAACAAGTTCCGCCATTAACAACGAATTTATGAAAAGGTATTTGAAAACAAATTACACTAATTAACACGAATTAAATTATATGAGTGAGTTTAAACATAAATTAGTAGTTGGGCTTGAGATACATGTGCATCTTTGCACTAAGAGCAAGATATTTTGCGGTTGTGAGCTGGAGTATGGGGCAACGGCGAATACGAGAGTGTGTCCTGTTTGTCTTGGTATGCCGGGCAGTTTGCCTGTGATGAATAAGCGGGCGTATGAGTTTGCTGTGATGGTGGGATTGGCGCTGAATTGCGAGATAGCCCGGTTTACTAAGTGGGACAGGAAAAATTATTATTATCCTGATCTGCCGAAGAATTATCAGATAAGCCAGTATGATATGCCGCTGGCTGAGCATGGTTATATAGAAATACCGCTTGAGGGCGGAAAGAGTAAAAAAATCCGTATAACAAGGGCACACCTTGAAGAAGATGCTGGCAAGAATGTTCATTCGACAGGTAATTATTCACAGGTCGATCTTAACAGGGCGGGTACGCCGTTGTTAGAGATAGTTACCGAGCCTGATTTGAATAGCCCGGCGGAGGTTAAGGCTCTGGCGGTTGAGCTGCAAAGGATCGTGAGGTATCTTGGAGTGTCCGAGGCGGATATGCAGAAGGGGCATATGCGATTCGAGCCTAATGTCAACCTGGTTATCGATATTGGCGGCAAGGAAGTTAAGACGCCGATTGTTGAAATTAAGAATCTTAACAGCTTTCGCGCTGTCGAGAGGAGCGTTGAGTATGAAATCCACAGGCAGCTCGATGAGTTTGGCGAGACGGGCAAGACAATGGGAATGGGGAATAAATCAACTCGCGGCTGGGATGATGTTAATCATGTGACGGTTTTGCAGAGGGAAAAAGAGGAGGCTCATGACTATCGTTATTTTCCCGACCCTGATCTTTCGCCAGTGGAATTGAGCGATGAGTGGCTGGGTGATATTAAGAGCCGGCTTTGTGAGTTGCCGCTACAGATGCAGATGCGTTTTGTCAATGAGTATGGGCTTAGCGAATATGACGCTGGCGTATTGACAGGAGACAGAACGACGGCAGAGTTTTTTGATAATGCGGTAAAGGCTGGAGGTGATTCGAAGCGGCTGTGTAATTTGATAACGCAGGCTGGGCTTAAGATGGCGAATGAAAAAGGATGTTCGCTTGCCGAGCTTGGATTCTCAGCGGAAGATACGGCGGAACTTGCGAAGATGGTCGAGGCGGGGGATGTGAACACAACGGCGGCGAATACGATATTGGAGAAGATGACCGAGCTTGGCGAGGGACCAAGATCAATAGCAGAGAAATTTAATCTCATTCAGAAAAACGACGCGGGAGAACTTGAAGGAATAGTCGATGAGATACTGGCGGCTAATCCGGATGTTGTCGAACAGATCAGGAGCGGGGATAAAAAGAGCGGTAAGGCGAGGAGCTTTTTAATGGGACAAGTCATGCAAAAGACTAAGGGACAGGCCAACCCGAAGATAGTCTCAGAAATATTGGCTAAAAAACTCGGCTGATCAGAAAAATATTTCAAATAGAAATACCTGCCAGATGAGGGGAATTGAGGGCATGGGTAGCCAGATTATCCTTATATGTTCCGATAAGGATATTTAGCTATACTGAAGTATCCCTGTTTTTGCTTAAGTAATAGTATTTCCATAGTAATTTTGATGTATATTTTATATGCAGGGTTCTAATGTCGAAATGTAACGTAGAGTAACCAGCTCTGGCAAGGCATCCTGTTTTAAATGATCAAAGAGCATAAACTGAAGATTGTTTGGTGGGAAAGAGGTGACGGCAATGTTTAAGTTCGATCTTAAAAAGTTATGGCAATGCAGCTGTAATAAGATCCTGGTAGGAATTATTGTTCTATTGATAGCTCTTGTGATCTGCGGGCTTCCATCGAACCAGATGAAAAATGATTCCTGTAAAGAGAAGCATGAGGTGGAGTCAAAGTATATTTCGTCTGCATTCATAGAGCGTTTGGCAAAGCGAAAATTTACTGCATGGGCTGAGAGCCCGATCGTCATAAAGGCTGTTAAAGAGGCCAATAGCGAAAATCCAAAAACTCTGCAGCAGATAATTGATCTGGATAATAAATGGATAACAGGTTCAATCGAGGAAAGTTTTGTTGATCAACTGCTGAATAACGAATGCGCAGAGTATCTGAGAAAGCTTCAGAGTGAGGGGGCCGGGCATAGTAATCTATATTCGGAAATATTTGTGATCGATAAGCAGGGCTGTGTTGTTGCTGAGACGAATATTACGACGGATTACTGGCAGGGTGATGAAGAGAAATTCATTAAGTCATACGCAAATGGGCAGGGGAAGATATTCATCGACAAGACTGCACATGGTGAGAGTACGTCACTACCGTTAGTGCAGGTATCAGTGCCTGTGATGGATCCGGATACTCATAAAGCTATAGGTGTTATGACGATAGGTCTTAATATCTGTATGTTGCCGGATGAGTAAATATAGTTATTAGAAGCCATCCCCAAACCTCGATCTACTGCAATTGGCTGCAAAATTCGAGGCCTGCGTTGTCGGCTAAAAACGTTCTCAACGTATTTCAATACGCTTGCGAGCCTTTTTCGC
>JANQHJ010000096.1 GCA_028282745.1 Sedimentisphaerales bacterium
TGATGATCTTGGTGTAATACATGACATTCGCGGAGGAAGGCACCGATTCCAGTACCTTGGCGATATAATCGATCCCGCCTATGTTTTCGAGCTGTTTACGCTTTTCGAGCTCATCCCGCAAAAGTACACCGTCAATACCCTCGCCGCGGTTGCGCTCATACAGGGCTACCAAACAATCGTAGATTACCTGGTTCTCAACCCGGTAAAACGCACCCATGCCCTCGGCACCGAGATATTCCAGTACCTCGCCGATGCATTCCGGGTCAATTACCATCGAGCCGAGCACAGCCGCTTCTGCGGCCAGAGACTCAGGCATCATACGGGCCAATGGCCCCGTATCTTTGGCCTTACCTAAAGGCTCGATATTAGAGCCACCGGTATTTTGACTGTTTTTATTTTTATTGGCTCTTGTCAGTTGATCCACCTTCGCTCTCTCCATCAGCTACAGGTGTATTTTCGGTATCTTCTTGTGCTACAGCCTGGGGCTCTCCATCAACCTCAGCGTTTTCAGCCTGCTCGGCACCTTCGGCAACAACAACGACGCTGACCTGCGCGGTAACCTCAGGGGCAAACTTGAGCTTAACGTCGAATGTACCTACTTCTTTGATGTGATGCGGCAGTTTGACAATTTCATCAGCAACGCTAAAGCCCTGAGCACGCAGATTCTCGGCGATCTCTTTCTCGGAGACCGAACCGAACAGATGCCCCTGTTCGTTGGCTTTGGATGCGATAACAGCCTCGGCACCGTTAACAGTCCCAGCTTCTTTTTCCATCCTGGCCTTTTCGGCGAGCCTGATCTCGGCACGCCTGGCCCTTTCATCTGCTATAGCCTTGATATTAGCCTCGGTAACCGGCTGGGCAAGTCCCTGCGGCAGAAGGTAGTTACGGGCATAGCCGTTTTTGACATCCACCACATCGCCGAGCCAACCGAGCTTATCGATATCTTCTACGAGTAATACTTTCATTTTTGCCTCAATGTGAAAATGTTAACTTGTAATTTCTGTTTCTTCTTACTTCTTACGTCGTGTACGGCAACAGTGCCATATAACGAGCACGCTTGATAGCCCTTTTGACCTTACGCTGACAGGATGCGCAGTTCCCACTTCTCTTGCGCGAATAGATCTTGCCGCGGTGGGTCATCAGCTTGGTAAGCGTGTCGATATCTTTGTAATCGACGTACTTGGTTCTTGTCCGGCAGAAGCGGCACTGTGTCTGTTCACGCACAGTGGTAACTCCGCCCTTAGTTCGTGTCTTTGCTCTTTGCATTGCCATAATTTTTGCCTATTCTAACACTAATCCTGAAAATTCTCAATTAACTTTTATTATTTAAAACGGTATGTCATCATCCGTAAGTCCCTGTTGTTGCTGAGCTTGCGGGGCCGAGCTGTTCTGGTTATAGTTACCGCCGCCACCCTGGCCACCGCCTGACCCGGAGCCCAGGAACTGGAAGCTTTCAACCGTCACACGGTGTTTGCTTCTTTTGCTTCCGTCTTGAGCGGTCCAGCTGTCGAAGTCCAGCCTGCCTTCTACGAAGATAGGTCGTCCTTTGGTCATGTATTTGTTTATAGTCTCGGCCTGTCCGCCGTAAGCTCGGCAATCGATAAAGCATGTGCTGTCTTTCGACTGGCCGTCCTTGCCCGTCCATTTGCGATTTACCGCCAAGCCGAACTCAACTACCGCAGTCTGGCTCGGCAAATAGGACAACTGTGGGTCACGCGTCAGGTTGCCTATGAACAAAACCTTATTATAATTGGCCATATCCTAACCACCTTTCAAAAGTATCATCCAGCGCACCTTGTCACTTGGAAAAGGCCGAGAACGATATTTCCAATACTACTATTGCTGTTTTTCGGCTTCTTCTGCTTCAGGAGCGACTGCAACTTCAGCCTCCTCAGGGGCCGAAGATGGCTCAGGCGCTGCTTCTTCCTGAACATCGGCAGGCTTATCTGCCGGGGCTTCTTCGGCTTTCGGCTGAGCTTCATTAGGCACTGCTTCAGGTGCAGTAGAAGGCCTGGCCTTGTTAAGAGCCTCTTCGTCGATACCTTCAACGTTAAGAACGAGAACTCTCATGATCTGCTCAGAAAGAGCGACAGCACGTTCAATCTCGGCGACCTTTGGGCCTTCGACATTAAAGACAGCTCGCAGATATGTACCGCGGCTTGTGCCGTTAATATCATAGGCCAACCTGCGCTCATCCCATTTCTCGAGCGAGATGATGTTAGCGCCTACCTTATCGAGTATGCCCTTAACAGCGTCATTAACGCCCCGCCAATCCGAAGCGGCCAGAGCCGAATCGACCAGAAACATTCCTTCGTACAGCTTAATTGCAACTGCTTTCAAAATACTAACCTCCATAAATTCGTGTCACGTGACTCGTGCCTCGTTAATCAAACACTCATCAACTCTTTTACTTGTTTATCACTACCGATTAATCTGGATTAAGCCCGTTAAATTTATTCATCGCGGCATCGACACCTTCTCTAAGCCAGCAGAATATTACCTGGCACGCTCTTTCAATGGCATCAGCTATTACCTGCTGTTGCTCTTTAGACATCTTCGAGAGCACATAGTCATACGCCTCGGCATATTCCGGCTCGCCGATACCAACCCTTAACCTGGCAAAGTTTTCACTTCCAAGCTTTTGAATTATATCCTTGAGCCCGTTATGCCCACCGGCTGAGCCTTTTGCTCTTATGCGTATCCTGCCCGGCTCGAGAGCCATGTCGTCGGTGACTACCAGAATATCTTCCAGATTCAGCTTATAAAAGCCTCCCGCCGTAGCCACCGCCTGTCCGGAACGATTCATATAGTTCCAGGGCTTAACTAATATTAACTTTTCACCTTCAAAACTCGTCTCGCCGAAGCGGGCACCGAATTTTCTCTTCTTTACATCCGCGCCGAGCATCTCGGCGAGTCTGTCTATAACCATAAAGCCGATGTTATGCCGTGTCTTGGCGTATTCACTGCCCGGATTCCCCAGGCCTGCTATCATTTTTATCTCGGCCATCTAAATCCACCAGCAGCTTATCCCTGTTCGGCTTCTGCGCCTCCTTCAGGCTCAGCTTCCTTACCAATAACCTCAGGTGCTGTCGGAGCTTCTTCTTCGAGCTGTTCTGTCGATTTCGCAGCGGCTACCGTGTGACAGGTCACTACCAGCGTCTCAGGGGCGGTAAGCAACTTAACACCATCAGGCATTTCGACTTCGCCGGCGTGCAGGTTGTCGCCAACGTGCATGTCAGTAACACGAACGAAAATCTTTTCCGGGATCTCAGTAGCCTTGCACTCGATCTCAAGGTGGTCGAGCCTATCTTCGACGATACCACCTTCGTGTGTGCCCTGGGCAGTACCTTTGAGCTCGATTGGTACTGTAACTTTAACAAGCTCGGAAGCACTAACACGCATCAGGTCTGCATGAATAATATTCTTGCCAAGGTAATCGTATTGAATATCTTTGACGATCACGTTTTGCTTTTTGCTGCCAAGCTGCACTGCCATAAGCCTCTGGCCATGGTGGAGTCCTTCTGTAAAATCATGACTATTCAGAGATACCGCAACGGGCTCTTCCTTATGCCCGTAAACAATAGCCGGGATCTTACCTTCTTTACGAACACCGGCAGCTGATTTAGTTCCGGTCTGCTCCCGGATTTCGGCTTTTAATGTCAATGTCTTTGCCATATTAACTCACCTAATAACAATAAAACCTGCTAATAACTTTTTAAACGTAACAATTATCATCGAAAAGGCTACTCACCGATTCGTCGTTGTGAATTCTCTTAATAGCTTCGCCAAGCATAGAAGCGGTGCTTAGCACCTTAACGCCGAGCTTCTGTGCCTCTGTGCTAAGCGCTATAGTATCGGTAACCACGATTTCGTCTATAGGAGCATCTTGTAATCTCTCAATAGCCGGCCCACAGAACACGCCGTGTGTCGCACCGACATAGATCTTTTCAGCCCCACGATCTTTGACCAATTTCGCAGCACTGCAAATGGTGCCAGCGGTTGCGATCATATCGTCGCACATCAATACGGTACGCCCTTCGACATCACCGATTATTTCATTTGCCTCAACTTCTGAACCACTGATGCGTTTCTTATGCACAATAGCCAAATCGCCGCCCAGGTGACTTGCGTATTTGTCGGCTGTTTTAATATTACCGACGTCGGGTGAAACTAATGTTAGATTAGCGAAGTTCTTAGTCTTAAAGTACTTACAAAGAACCAATTCGCCGGTCAAATGATCCACAGGGATATCGAAAAAGCCCTGGATCTGGGCTGCGTGCAGATCAATCGCTAAAACGCGATCGGCACCGGCCGTGGCTAACATATTGGCTACCAGCTTAGCAGTGATCGGCACCCTGCCTTCGTCTTTTCTGTCCTGACGGGCATAACCATAGTAAGGCATGACCGCCGTGATCCGCTTGACCGACGCCCTCTTAAGGCAGTCGATGTAGATCAGCAGCTCCATAAGGTTGATATCCTGGGGCCTGCTGGTTGACTGGATAACAAAAACATCCTTGCCTCGTACATCGGTCTCCAACTTGATAAGCTTTTCTCCGTCCGGGAAGACGTCTATCTTCGAGTGGCCCAGCTCAACCTCTAAATAATCGCACACCGCACGAGCCAGCCCCGGATTACTTGTACCAGTAAATATTTTAATACCGTTTCTGCTATTCATGATTATCCCTTCTGACCTCCTTGTGTGTTTGTATCGGTACAGCTATAAGGGCCGACTGTGCGATTGTCATCCACGACAGCACCGCCTGTGAGATACCCGAAAGGCCCGATCCTGCAACCTGAACCGATCTTTACTTTACCATGAATATAACTGAAAGGCTCGATGACCGTATCTTGTCCGATCTCGGCACGGGCATCGATCCATGTATTAGGCGGATCGACAATGGTCACGCCGCTGCTCATAAGCTGCGACTGGATCCGCTTTTGCATAATTTTACCCGCGATGCTAAGCTGCTCGCGATTATTAACGCCCATCGCCTCTTCAGGTCTGACTGCTGTCACCGCCATAGCCTTGTGGCCCTTGTTAAGGATGATCTCGAGGGCATCGGTCAGATAGTACTCGCCCTTAGCGTTATCGTTAGTGATTTCGCCCAGAGCCTCGAATAGTATTTTATTATCAAAAAGATAATAGCTCGGATTGACCTCTTTTATCTCTAACTGCTTTTCTGAACAGTCGTTATGTTCGACGATGCCCTCGATATTTCCATATTTATCTCTGATTATCCTGCCATAGCCGCCCGGATCGTCAAGCTCAGCTGTAGCTAAAATAGCCGCTGGTGAGTCGGATTCGAATTTCTCTGTCAGAGTCTTAAGTACATCGGCACGAATCAGCGGCCCGTCTCCACAGAGTATCATTGTCTGCCCGTCAAAATCAGCTAAATGCTCTTTACAACATAATACTGCATGGCCGGTGCCTTTTTGCTCAGCCTGAGTGACCCAGACGATATCGTCAGCATCGGAGAATCGCTGCCTGACCTGATCGGCTCCATAGCCCACGATGACATAAACCTTGTCAACACCCGCACTTCTGCAAGCATCAAGCACGAACGCGAGCATCTCACGCCCACAGACCTCATGGAGAACCTTCGGCAGTTTTGTATTCATCCGGCTACTGACACCGGCTGCCAATATTATCGCATTTCTATTATTCATAATTGGTTAACTTGTTAATTGGTTAATTGGAGCTTGGGATTCTTTTCGCACCTTTAAATATTTAATGTAACCATTTATTTTCTTAAGTAATTCGTAACCTTCTATCTTCAGCGATTCAATCACTGTATCCAACGCGTATTTTTCATCCAAACACACATTCAAATCATCTATTATTTCATTCAGCGAGCCACGAGACTGCCTGACAAACTGAATATTTTCCTGCCAATGGTACCTGCCGTGCCCTTCAGCAATATTATTGGTTAATGACACAGCCGCTCTTGTCATTTGTGAAATCAAATTATATTTTTCATGATCCGGCAACTGATGTGATAGTTTATAAATCTTCATTCTGTATTGCCTTGCGCTTTTGTAAACTTCAAGATTTTCGAAGCTGTAAGCATTCACGCCAATTATTTCCAGCTTAATTCCACTATTTAACCAATTAACTAATTCAATAAATTAACCATTAACAAACTACCCGGCCAGGACTCGAACCTGGAACGAGGGCACCAAAAGCCCTTGTGTTGCCAATTACACCACCGGGTAACACAAAACAGCCCTAACCTGAAAAGTACAACTTCCGCCATACGAATCTGAAGCTTCCATCAAAGCTGTCACGGGAGCCGAATAAATCGACCCGACGGGACCCTGTCGGAGGCTTGAGCCAACCACGCCGTGATACTGCTGGCCCCATACCCCTTGCGACAGAGTATGATCAAGCGGGAAATTTAACACGCCTTGCCAACTACTTCAAGTTATTTTTCCAATATCGGCAAAAAAACTTCAATATCAGTACTGAAAATGGTGATATTCTGAATAAAAGCCCAAAAAGATAATTTATCGATCCTAACATTTTGCATCTCAACAATTACACACAAACCCACTTGCGCATCATATCTCACTACAAATGAGACGCAAATCCCATAGCTAATATTTCATGAGACGCAAATTTAATTCGCAACATGTAGTAGCTCGATAAAACCATAAGTAGCAGAAGTGCTACCTCTTGAAGGTGTTAGGATTGTAAGCAACTTTCCATCAACCAACTTTCTTAAAATTCTCGCTGAACTCGCTCTAGGCACCGATGAACCATTGTAGAATTGGCTGCCCGAAAATATAGGGTTATTGAATATAAAATCTAAAGTCTGAATCGCAAACTGTGAATGAGTCAATTCAACAAATTTTTCCTTTAACTCATTATAAAGCGTAAGGATTTTTTGGGCTCTTTTAATATTCTTCTCAGCTTGTTCGTTTACAGCAACTAGAAAAAAGTTTATCCATTGAATCCAGTCTCTTTCTTTAGTAATCCTGTTAAGAGAATCATAGTACTGGTCTCTATTATTATTGAAAAATTCACTCATATAAAACGACGGATAACTCAAAATGTTTCTACCGTAAAGATACAAGGGTATAAGCAGCCGACCAATTCGTCCGTTACCATCAAGAAAAGGATGAATTATTTCAAACTGTGCGTGAAGAATCGCTGTTTGCACTATGACATCTTTATCCTCGAAGTGCATATATTTTTCCAAATTATTAATAGCTTCGTCAATTATATCACACGATGGAGGTACATAGGTGGCTTCCTCAATTGTGCAGCCTGGTGGGCCTATATGAACCTGGGTCCTGCGAAACTCACCTCGCCCCATACCGTGTCCTCTTACACTATCCAAAAGGATATTGTGCATTTCTTTCATTAACCGCCCCGATAAGGGTAAATCTTGCAGCCTTCCCATAGCGTGCCTTAACGTTTTTCGATAATTAATAATCTCTTGAATATCATCGTACTTTTTAGTTGGCTGCTTTGGATTCGCTTCAAATCGGAGAACCTCCTCAAATGTTGCCTGAGTGCCCTCAATTCTTGACGAAAGAACTGCTTCGTTAGTGGTCAGTGGGCTCAAAAGTATTTGAGGATTGAGCATATTCATAACAATTCCATCAAATCTGCTGATCTGCCTATTTGCTTTTGAAACAAGGTGTATAACAGGGTTGTAATCTAAATCCTTCAAAGGTAATTGCACTGGAATATATGGTTTCATAAACAGACCTCAAATTCTAAGACCGTTGTAATTAAACCTTCAAAAGCCATAATCGTCAATTCTTTATCAAATAATAAATTTGCCGTTTTCGTAGATAAGTTCATCGTCAGCGAAGATCTGGCCGCCGTTTCGCATATCGGCTAACATGTCCCAATGGATAGCCGATTCATTTACTCCACCTGTTTCTGGGTAGGCAGCGCCGACAGCCATGTGAATCGTCCCTCCTATCTTTTCGTCGAAGAGCATGTTCTTGGTAAATTTATCAATACCATGATTTGTACCAACAGCAACTTCGCCGAATCTGCGGGCTCCTTCGATCTCAAAGATCTTGTCCAGGATGTTCTTACCCTTACCGGCTTGCCATTTGACAACTTCACCTTCTTTGATTTCAAGTTGTATATCTTCGATCTCTTTGCCCATATAAAAGCCGGGGTAACTAAAACGAACCTTACCATTTACCGAATCCTCGACTGGCGCAGAGAACACCTCGCCACTGGGCATATTATGAGTTCCGGCTGAATTGAGCCACTTTCGTCCCTCACAACTAAAAGCAACATCAACATCGTTGCTCAAATAATGGATATTATTCTTTGTATTCAAATGATCGCAGATTTTCTGCTGTGAATCCCTAAGCTCTTTCCATTTAGCAATAGGATCATCGGCATCGAGGAAGCAGGCTTTGAAAACAAATTCACGGTATTCATCGAGGCTCATATCACATTCCTGTGCGGCGGCATCGGTAGGAAAAACACACAGGCTCCATCGCATGGAGCCCTCTGCTGAACGCTTCATGAATGTTTTGTTGATTTCTTTACGGCCCAGACGCTGTTTCTTGATCTTTTCAGGGTCAACACTGGAAAGCTCTTTCATATTAAAGGGCGATATAATAGAGAGCCAGCCTTGGTATTCATCGTTCATTAATTTCAAAGCTGGACTGACATACTCAATTTGTTCGTCCGAACCAAAGTCGTAGTGAATTTTTTGCTGGCCGTTAAAACCAATTTTAAATTCCGGATGAGCACCAGCCTGAAGTGATGCTCGATGAATTTGTTGCAATAAAGGCTCGGCTGTATGATTAGCAATAACTAAAAACTTGTCGCCCTTTTTAAGCTCTAATGAATAATTGACTAAAAGATCTGCGTACTTTGCGTAAATATCGTTCATAGAAACTTCTCCTTGGTCTTATTTGATTTATAGACAGAATCTAACCACGGCGTGAGAATAAGTCAACTATCAGGTAAAGATGGTGTGACTATTCGTACTCGTATTCATCGTCGTCCTCGTCATCTTCAAGGTTGGCATAGCTGCGTTGTCCTTCGGAGACATAGACCGGTTCGTCTGTCTCTTGCTCCTCGTACTCATCTTCTTGCTCTTGCTCGTCGTCGGCCTCTTCGTATTCTTGCTCTTCATAGCCGCTGTTCTGTTCGTCCATCATCTGCTCGTAATCTTCGAGAGTCATCATAACTTCCCTGGCCTGGCTGCCTTTGTATTCACCGAGCAATCCGATAGACGCCATGGTCTCTATCATACGGGAAGCACGGGCGTAACCAACGCTAAGGCGCCTTTGCAGTAGTGATACACTGCCTCGATTGGTCTCGAGCACGACACGAACAGCGTCGTCAAACAATTCATCTTTCGGCATACTCGATGGATCGATACGATTGAGCTGGGTAAGCTCCGGATGGAACTGAGGCTCGGCGATCTCTTTGAGGTGCTTAGTTATTCGCTTGACCTCCTTATCGGCAACGAATGTACCCTGTGCTCGCACAAGGTCACTGGTGCCCGGCTTAAGGAAAAGCATATCACCTTCGCCCAGAAGTGTTTCTGCGCCGTTCTGGTCGAGAATAATTCTACTGTCCATTCTCGCTGCAACCCTGAATCCGATACGGGTCGGCATATTAGATTTAATAAGGCCCGTCACAACCGTAGCCTGGGGACGCTGTGTCGCCAGAACAATATGAATACCGACAGCCCGGCTCTTCTGTGCCAGGCGAACGATATAGCTTTCAATCTCTTTCGACGCTGTCATCATAAGGTCGGCAAGTTCGTCGATAATGATAACTATATAAGGCAGCTTCTTTGGTATCTGAGCTTCTTCATCCGGCGTACTCGGATTGAAGCGGTTAATTATTTCTTCAGCACCTAAGTTATTATAGTCACGAATATTTTTCACACGAGCCTCGGAGAGTATCGCGTATCGCTCGTCCATTTTGACCGTAGCCCACTCCAGTATCTGCACCGCACGATTAGTCTCGGTAATGATCGGGCTCATCAGATGCGGGATAGTATTAAACGCTGTCATCTCGACCATCTTCGGGTCAATGAGTATCATCTTGATCTCGTCAGGCCTGCGTGTCAGCAGAACGCTGGTAATGATACTGTTAATGCAAACACTCTTACCGGAACCGGTAGTACCGGCGATAAGCATGTGCGGCATAGCTGCCAGATCAGAGACAAGAGCCTCGCCTGATGAATCTTTACCCAAAAACAGCGGGATAGCCATGTCGTGTGTTTTGCTCGGAGCCATCTGGATAAGGTCCTTGATACGAACCTTCTCCTTCTCGCTGTTCGGCACCTCGATACCTATCGTATGTCTTCCCGGCAGCGGCGCAACAACACGAACTGAGCCTGCACCGAGAGCCCTGGCCATATCATTGGATAGGGCGGTTATCTGGCTAACCTTAATACCGGCAGCCAGCTCTAACTCAAACATTGTAATGACCGGGCCGGTCTCAGCCTCTACGACTTGTGCGTTAATATTGAACTCTGCCAGAAGCATTTCAAGGGCCTTGGCCTTGGATTCGATTACCTTACTCTGAACCGAGGCATAGCTGAACTGCGGCTCATCCAATAGATCGAGCCCCGGCAGTGTATAATCGTCATAGGTCGGCGGGACGTAAGCTTTTTTCGGTTTTTCTGGTCCGGACTTTTGGACTGTTTTGATCTTACGTTTCTTTTCAGGCTCGACGGCTTCTTCGACTTCAACCTCAGCAACAGCCGTACTGCTGCCGAAGCGTTTTTCGATATGATTATCGCGCGAAACGGACAAAGCCTCATAAGCTGTTTTAGGCCTCTGGCGAAGACTCAATCTTTTCCATATCACTGCAAGAGTTTCGCTCTGCTGTTTCGCTGCCGCCCAGGCTGGTGCTGCCATGCCTAATACTTTCGCTAATCCCATCCCAACTACGGTAACGACCTTACCGACGACAGTATCGGCCAATAACACAAAGCCGACCGCCCAGGTAGCTACCAGGAGAATAAAAGTCCCCAGAGAAGCAAATCGCTCAGCAAGAAATTCCGCAGCCGCTACTCCAAGCACACCGCCTGAACCGAATCCGAACTGGAACAATGAATTCGGCCAGATGCAATAGAAGCTGGCAGATGCCGCTACAGTTAATAAGCTTAATCCAACACAACGAAGGATTAACTGATCAAGCTCTCTGCCTAATAAACGGATAGCTATAAAAGTGATCGCGCCGGCAAACAGGACGAATATCCCCGGGCCTATATAGTATAGAAGGTAATAAGCAAAGAACGCTCCCATACTACCGCATAGATTCTGCGGCGGATTGTTATTAGGGTACTGGTATTTGCTCGGCCAGTCACCAATATCGAAACTGACACAACTGCATATTAATAAAAACAATATCGCAAGTGCTAAGCATTGAATCGCAATTTTGTAGGACTTTGATTTTTCCACGTTTTAAACCTTCTGCAATGTCCGATAAAATAACCTTAAATAGGCGTACGATAAGTACTTACATAACTCTATTATCGGCAGCAATCCACTTTTCTCTGCACAATTACGAATACCCAAAATAACAGTTCCGTAAAATCAACCCCCAGATGAAGAGGATCACACAACAGTGTAGAACCCGTCAAATATGAAACGATTTCCCAAAAATATGAAAAATTGCTTGAGTTTCAATTGTTGATCTTTAGAATACAATACAACAATTAAATATGATAGTCCGCTGATCTTTTGGCGTTTCAACCAAAACCGGCAAAGTTTTAACCAGAGAAACGTGAAAGTGTCGGCGCCCCAATACGGGGCGCTGCGCTCGTGTTCTCTGGTGGGCCTTGCCGGGCCCTGGTTGAGCATGATGTGGCAGTGCCCTCTATATTTGCACTTCTATATCCCCAATATTGATTCAGCATAAAAAATGTGTGCGTAGATGCTGTCGGGCTTGACGGCCCGGGCGCCCGAAATGGGCTGGTGTTCTAACACTTGAAGCCCGGCAGCTATTTTGTTGTCTTTGATCTTGTGTCTGGAG
>JANQHJ010000097.1 GCA_028282745.1 Sedimentisphaerales bacterium
TATGTACACTGTTCCGCATCCTCACCGGCCCGTTTTCCGTAAAGGCAAACGCATTTCGCCCATGCCTCGTCGGCATCACGCAATCAAACATATCTATCCCAGCCGTCACCGCCGCTATTATATCAGCTGGCGTCCCGACTCCCATAAGGTATCTCGGCTTATCCTGCGGTAATAATTTCGCTGTAAAATTAACTGTACGAACCATGTTCTCATGCCCCTCACCGACACTCAGCCCGCCAATAGCGTAACCATCGAAGCCTATTTTAATAAGTTCCTCCGCACAATAGTTGCGAAGCTCATCATCTATCCCCCCCTGAACTATCCCAAACAGCATCTGGTCTTTTTTATTGTGAGCCCCTTTACACTGCCCTGCCCAATCGATAGTCCGCTCAACCGCTCTGACTAATTGCCCCTTTTCGCACGGAAACGGCGCGCATTCATCGAAGCACATAATAACATCAGCCCCAAGCCGCATCTGGATATCCGTAGCGATAGCAGCGTCGAGGTACATCTTTTGCCCATCGACATGACTGGCAAACTCCACGCCTTTATCGTCTATCTTCGTCAAAGTGCTGAGCGAAAACACCTGGTACCCGCCGCTATCGGTAAGTATCGGCCCAGCCCAGCCCATCAACTTATGCAGCCCGCCGAGCAATTCGACCTTTTCAACGCCAGGCCGAAGCATCAAATGATAAGTATTACCAAGTATCATCTCCGCCCCGACCTCTTTTAGCCTGTCCGGGCTTATCCCCTTAACCGCCCCCGCCGTACCGACCGGCATAAATACCGGTGTCTGCACATCTCCGTGAGCAGTTTTTAATACCCCTAACCGCGCCTCGCTGCCATTGTCTTTTTGTAAAAGTTCGAATCCACACATATTTAGTAAAGCTCTTTTATTTTTGATCCCGGATAATAATGCGATAATATTTCTTCGCCGCTTTTGCCTTTTCTTGCCATCCCCTGCGCCCCGCATTGGCACATCCCAACGCCATGTCCCAGCCCCCGGCCGCTGAAGCCCCAACTGTTACCGCCGTCTTTGATCTCGAAGCTGTTGCTCTTTATCTTAAAGCCCGTAGGATCGACCGCAAGACGAAAATCTTCACCTCTGACTACATCACTCTCACCATTTCTACCAGTCAACCGTACCCATGAGATTCGCACCAGTCCTTTATGCTCACTCTTTTTCTCAATGGATATCTTCGTTATCTTTTCCAGCTTCTTCAGCTGTGGATACCGCGCCATAAGCTGATCGTTAACTTTAGTTTTGGGTATAATTACTTCACTCCAGTTAAGCCATTTTTTCTTCGCGATACCTTTGCAGTATTTACATTCCACCGGCTGAAGCGATTCGAACTCATCGCCGAAAACATTCTTACTAGTCTCTGTATGCCCGCCGCAGGTCGAGCTGTAATAAGCAGGAAAAATCCCATCGTCACCGTCATCTCCCTTACAGAACAAAACCTGCCCAGCCGTCTTGCCCAACGCCTGCCAGACTTGTTTCGACTCGGCACTTACCCCGTTATATACCTGGTTAGCCGCCGTTCTACGGACATCCCAGTTACGCCCACTACCAAAACGCTTTTTAATATAAAGACAATACGTCCTGCTCGCTATCGCCTGAGCCTCCAGAGCCGCCGCTTCCCAATAACTCGGCATCTCCGCGCCAACTACTCCCGCCAGGTATTTTTCTATCTCAATTACATTTATCACATCGAGTGCATTAGAATCGTTATCAACATGCACCCTCAAATATCCGCGATACTTTTTGCCATTTATACTGAATATTGAATTACCGTCAGGCACAATGTCGATCTGCCCCGCACGACAGAGCCAATGGCCTATGGATATTGCTCCATTATCAAAAGCTATTTTGATTTGTTTTTCTGACTTCGAAAAAACCGCTTTATTTAACTTCGCCAACTCGCTCGTCACAGTAATATCCGTATCACAATTAAGATCGAACTGTTTAACATCATTAAAAAGTAAGGCACGGACTATCGGCTGAGATTTTTTACTGATTATTTCGATAGGCTCGGCGGTACTCTTCTTCCTGCAGCCGGGCAATAGCAGCACAGAAAACAAACACACAACCAGAAAACACCGCATGTAATCTTTGGCACAAAATGTAAAAGCGAGGACTTTCAAATCAATCCTGCGAAGTTTCTATTCAAGTTTTCTAAGCGACAGCCCCTGATCGACAATCGCCTTTTTTATTTCATTCAGGCTGGTAACGCCGAAATTCTTACACCCCAGCAGTTCCGCTTCAGTTCTGCGGGTAAGCTCGCCGAGCGTCCTGATATTCAGCTTTGACAGGCATTTCTTCGCCCGAACAGACAATTGAAGCTCATCAACGGTCTTACTCAGCATACCATCCTCGACCTCATCGACACTCTCAGGCTGCTCGGCATTCGATATATCGTTGATCGACTGGCCAAGATGTAATCCCTTGGTCTCCAGTATCGCCTTGATCTCCCTCAGTGATGTCTCGCCGAAGTTCTTATATGAAAGCAGCTCTGACTCTGAAATATTCAAAAGATCGCCCAGCGTAAAGATATTCATCTTCTTCAAGCAGTTCCTGCTTCGCACCGACAGCTCGAAGTCCGAGATAGGAGTCTCGAGGATCTGGTTCTTCTTTGTACGGCGTTTTTCCTTCTCCTCGTCGTAGTACATTGTCATACTGCTCGATATATCTTTCTCGAACAGTCTCGCCCGCTCATGTCCCGGATGAAACTCCAGCACCTTATCGACACACGCAAGAGCCTTTTCATACTTGCCGTTATCTTCATAAAGCACAGCCAGGTTCAACAGTGCATTAACATGCGCCGGAAAGCTTGCAACTGCCTTTTTATAATAATCTATCGCGGCTTCCTCATCTCCGCACATATCGCATCGATACGCCATATGGAACAATGCCTCGCGATGCTCCGGCGACAGCTCTATAGCCTTGGCGTAATTATCTACAGCCTTTTCGTACTGCCCCAGGTCTTCGCACAAACGGCCTGCCTGGTAGTGATAATCCGCGCTTACTCCCTCGAAGTTCGCGCATTCTCTAAGCTGCTTCTCCGCCGCCTCAAGATCGCCCTTGGCACGATAAATTTCTATCTTCAGCATATTGACCTGCAGCGTATCGGCCCCTTGTTTTGGGGCATTATCCAGGTTCACGATTGCCTCGTCATATCTACCGGCATTTTTCAACGCCTTGGAAATATACAGGAACTTCTCCTTGCAATCCGTACAACTATGCAGCTTCTCGATTGCCTCATTGAATCTATCGAGAATACAAAGCCCTATCCCAACAGCCGGGCCGGGCAGGGACATATTCTGCTCAATCTGTTCGGCAAATTGGCTCTTATTGATTGAACTGCTGTTAATATAGTCTGCGAACTCCTGGATCTGCGCCAATGACGGCAGAGCTTCGGAAAACAGATCGACATTACAATTTACCTCTTGTTCCATTATATATCACTCCATATACGCGATTTATTCCACTTTTAGCTATTCGTTACCTGCCCAATCCCTGTATATCGGCAGAAGTTCAACATTATAACCATTATCAATCTTTTTGCAACCCCACCCTACTCCCTATCCCCTATACCTTCTGCCTTCTGACTTCTTATTATTAATTTTTTTATTTTTTCTCTTGAATATGGACTGAGAGGGTCGTAAAATTTTAATTGGTGGAGAGAAAACCACCAAAATAAGAAATCACTGAGATTTCAGACGTTATCCCGTAAACCGCGAGTTTGTAATTGAAGGAACGTTTGGAAGGCTCGGTGCTCTCAATTTATAGGGAGCACCGTTCGCTTTTAGCTTAAAAGCTAAAACGGGCGGTCGTACATCACCAGTTGATACCGCTATAGAAAGAGCATCGTCCTTCACGTCCTTCAAGGCTCTCGCGGGCCTGCGGGGTGCGTGATTGCGGCGGTGCTCTTTTTTTACACGCCGCTAATACAATAGAAGTCAGGGTCCACATTGTGGGTTTAGGGCAAGGTATGCTGTCGGGCTTGACGGCCCGGGCGCCCGAAATGGGCTGGTGTTCTAACACTTGAAGCCCGGCAGCTATTTTGTTGTCTTTGATCTTGTGTCTGGAG
>JANQHJ010000036.1 GCA_028282745.1 Sedimentisphaerales bacterium
TATCAAAACTTCTTTTTTACCATCTTTGTCTTTATCGTAAAAATTTGTATATCTTGTCAGCTTGACCAAGCGAAGGTCGTAAATATCTTCCGGCTTGACTTGTCCCTAACTACCCTCAAGGGACAAGTCAAGCCGGAAGGTATTTACGACCTTCGCTTGGTCAAGCTGACAAGATATACAAATTTTTACGATAAAGACAAAGATGGTAAAAAAGAAGTTTTGATAGTCTATATTCAGCCGATGGATGCTCAGGGTGATCTTATAAAAGCGCCGGGAGAGGTAAAAGTAGAACTTTGGGACCTTAACAAAGGCACAGATGAAAACGCCCTGCTTTCCAAGTGGCAGGTAAATGCCGCACAACTGAAAGAAAAATGGCTGCCGACGGTAGCATCAACCGGATACAGGCTATCTTTCGACATATCAGGTATCGTGAAGTCTCTCGATGAGCCACTGACGGTTAAAGTGATCTTTACAGATTATCTGACCGGTAAAGTATTCAATGAACAACACGTAATTAAGCCTTAAAAGCCACGTAGGGTTCAGAGGTACAAAGGCACATAGGCACAAAGCAAAAAAAGATTAAAGACCTGAGACCAAAGACAATAGACTAACAGGATTTACAGGATAGTTTTTTAGCCACAGAGGCCACAGAGAGCACAGAGAATAAAAAACTGCATTTTATCTTGATTATAGAATTTCTTAAACTTCTTGAAAAGGCTGGGCAAATCAATAATATAACGGCATGGAAAACATGCGTAACAAAATCCTTTGCGCTGACTGCATCGAGGCTCTGAATAATATTAATGAGCCTTTCGTCGATCTTGTCTTTGCCGATCCCCCTTTCAATATCGGCTATGAATACGATAAATATTACGACAAGGTCAAAAGCAAAAATTACATCGCATGGACAAAGGAATGGATGACAGCCTGTAAAAAGGCACTAAAATCAAACGGTTCTTTCTACATAGCTATCGGGGACGATTATGCGGCTAATGTCAAAATAATTGCCGATGAAATTGGATTGTATCTTCGCAACTGGATAATCTGGCACTATACGTTTGGGCAACAGACCAAAAATAAGTTCGCCCGGTCGCACACTCACATATTTTATTTTGTCTGTGATAAAGAAGATTTTACTTTTAACGACTGGGCACTTCGCGTACCTTCCGACAGGCAGTTGATATATAACGACAAACGCGCCAATCCTAAAGGCAAGATGCCGGACGATGTCTGGACGGAATTTTCACGGGTATGCGGGACATTCAATGAGCGAGAGGGCTGGCATCCCTGTCAGATGCCTGAGAATCTTTTAAAAAGGGTAGTCTCGGCAAGTTCAAATCCGGGCGATCTGGTGCTCGATCCGTTCAGCGGGTCGGGCACAACGGCAGCAGCGGCAGTTCAATTAGGCAGGGATTATCTCGGTATCGAGATTTCGGCTGACTATGTTAAAAAATCGACCGCGAGATTGAGAGGCTTATCCAGAAAGAAAACGGATGTCAAAAAACAGGTTGAAGAAATAAGGCGATTATTAATAGATATGTCAATACCGGCCAGGAAAATCCTCGCGGATGATAACCTGCTTGAAATATTCGGCAATCAGTTGGCTATCAGATTGAATGGACAGGGGCGTTTGGATAATGAGCAATTAGTTAGCGCTCTTGGAGAATTAACAGTTTGAGCAAAGAAAAGTACAATGACATTTTGAAATGTTTTATCGGCTTTGGATTAAGCGCGGTGTTTTTAACTTTTGCGCAGCCGCCTTTTCAGATAGTTACACTGTCATGGTTTGGTTATGTGCCGCTAATATTTGCCGCATTTTCAACCGACAAAAAACGAGTGCTGTTTTTCAGCTCATGGATAATCGCATCACTATACTGGCTTGGCAATCTTTACTGGATGGGTTTTGTTACTCTACCCGGCTGGTTAGCTTTTAGTATTTACACGGGGCTGTTATGGCCGGTTCTTGTTTTTACACTTCGATGGATGCGCGATAAAAAAGTACCACTATTG
This sequence comes from Sedimentisphaerales bacterium, assembly GCA_028282745.1. Taxonomy (GTDB): domain Bacteria; phylum Planctomycetota; class Phycisphaerae; order Sedimentisphaerales; family Anaerobacaceae; genus JANQHJ01. The sequence continues at coordinate 2,011 of JANQHJ010000036.1, forward strand.
ATAGCTGTACCTGTTTTGATAGTCGGTATTGAAAGCCTGCAGGGTTTTACGTTAGGCGGTTTTAAATGGCGGTACTTAGCTCATTGCCATTTTCACGACAGGAAGCTTATCCAGATATGTGACATCTTCGGGGCTGGCGGTGTTTCTTTTCTCATAGCTATGGCCAGTGCAGTAGCATATCAAACCTTAGCTAACGTTATAAAAAAGAAAGTCGCTGTTTCCAATATTGTCAGTATATTAATCTTCTGCGGTTTACTTGTCGGGACGATCATATACGGCAACCAGCGTATTGAGCAGGCGGAGAAAACGATCGAGCCCGGGCCGGTGATAGCTGCTATTCAATCAAACCTGCCTCAATCGGCAAAGGATGATGAGACCTTCGAAGTTAATAAAGAGATATTTCAGAATAATCTTGGCCTTAGTAATAAATGCATCGAGGCCGGTGCGGAGCTTGTAGTCTGGCCTGAGACTATAATTCCCGCTATTCTTAAGAAGTCGATCATTCCAAGGCTCAAACAAGAATACATGGAAAGAAGCATCTATTTTGACGAGCTATTGGTTAGACATTCCAGCAAGGGAGCTTATGTTTTAGTGGGTTCCAACAACGCAAAAGTCGAATATCAACACGAGATTCCGATGCTTCGACTGTTGAATTCAGCCTTTCTATATGAGCCTGACGGCAGGCAGTCCAGGGAGATATACAGCAAGATACATCTTGTGCCGTTCGGTGAGTCGGTGCCGTTCAGGGAATCGGCGCCGTGGTTGTATAGCATACTGATGAAATTCAGCCCGTATGACTTCGATTACAATATATTGGCTGGCGACGAATACACGATTTTCAATATTCACAGCGAAGAAAAGAACAAAGACTATACTTTCGGCGTAATGATATGCTTCGAATCAACGATACCGAAGATAGCGAAGAATTTCACGCTGGATGACGAGGGAAAAAAGAAAGTTGACTGGTTGGTCAATATCAGTAATGACGGCTGGTTTATTGGGCCTAAAAAAGTTTTTTCTTCACGTATTGGCCGATTTATTCTGACGCTTCTTTGGCAAGAAGGCCCAAGTACCGAACTAATGCAGCATAACATCGCGAGTGTTTTTCGGGCAGTGGAGAACCGTATTTCAATACTAAGAAGCGTCAATACGGGCATCAGCTGTATCGTGGATCCGACCGGAAGGATTCATAACGGATACATGGCGGGCGATCTGCCTGAAAAGGCGGTATCGAGGCAAGGCGTAGAGGGATTTTTCTGTGACAGAGTGAAAATTGATTCCAGGACAACGATATTCAGCAAATACGGGCAGTGGCTTGATTTAAGTTGTCAGATAATCGTTTTTTCGGTCTTATTTTTGCTGATTTTTGGGCCAATTTTCCGAAATATTAGTAGAAAGGCTGGAAGAAATGCAAGAACCAAAAATTGAAAGTCAAAAACTACTTCACCCAGTTATTTTTACTACGACATTTATCATCGCAGCTTTGCTATTCGGCTGTGACGAATCGGCCAGTAGAAAGAAGTCCGCATCACCTATCAAGGGCAAAGGTTTGCAGGCCAGTGCTCACAATATCATCGAACAGGGATTAAAGAGTCCCGATCCGAAGATACGGGCTAATGCTATAGAGGTGGTAGCTGCCGCCAGACAAAAATATTATTTGCCGCAATTGTCAACACTGCTGGGGGATGATTATATACCGGTCAGATTCGCAGCTGCCCTTGCGGTCGGTGACACCCAGTATTACATGGCGGCTAATAAACTGCAACGCCTGGTGACAAAAGCCGACGAAAATACAAAAATCGCAGCGGCTTACGCTTTGTATAAGTTGGGCAGAAAGCAATATCTTGAAACCATCAAAAAGGCGGTGACAAGTTACGACCAGACGTTACGGGCAAACGCTGTAGTCCTGCTGGGTAAAACAAAGAACCAGAGCGTATTGCAGTTACTCTATTGGGCCAAGGACGATGTCAGCTCTGATCCTAAGGTACGCTACCAGGCGACAAAAGCGATAGCCCAGCTTGGTGACGAGAAGATATATGAAAAGATACTAACTCAGTTAGTCAGTAAATACGCTGATAATAAGATGATCGGTATCGAGGCAATGTATGAGCTTGGAACCCCGCTGGCCAGAGATGCTATTTTGACTAAACTCGATGACGATGTGCTCGAAGTCAGGCTGGCTGCGGCAGATAAGCTCGCCCTGCTCGGTGACAAGTCGGGCAGTGCGACCGTGCTGAGCGTTTTCAAAGAAAACCTTACCTACGGCATGGACGAAGCGAGCACAGAGAGGATTTTGGCCCTTTCAGCAAGTGCCATCGGGAGCATAAAAACAAAAAAATTGAGTAAATATTTACCAGAATTAATAAATAATAAATCTGCTATTGTAAGGCTTGCTGCGGCCAAGGCCGTTTTACAGTTGAAAAATGATTCATAAATGCTTATATTTCCGGACTTAACGACAATTATATACTTTGTCTGAATTGCGTATTTTAACAGAATAAACTTGACTAATTGCCCTAAAAACCGTAAAATACACTGGTTAGGCCCCTTAGGAACAACAATATTGGGTGGGGTAAAAGTCACAATGATTGGTTTTCATTTTGAAAGGAGCTTATTTTGAGCCCGCTTACAAAGATTCTAATAGTCTTGCTAACAGTCAGTAGTATTCTCCTTTGTGGTGTTGTAGTCAGTTACGTCGCCAGTGCCGATGACTTCAGAGAGAAATACAAAGATGCTAATGATGACTTGATGGCGGCTGAAGAAATGACCGAACAGGCCCAAGAGGAATACAAAACCGCTAAGGCCCAATTCGAACAGCAGGAACGAAATCTCAGCCAAAGATTAAATACTGCTAACAGCGATCTTTCAGAAGCTAAATTAGAGGTTGGTCGCCTCAAGGCGGAGAATACAAGACTGTTCGACGAGGCAAGCAAGTGGAAGGAAACAACAAATACCTTCACAACAACAAACGAAAACCAGCGGAAAATGCTTTTAGATACCCAGGCTCAGCTCGAGGCAGCAAGGGCCGAGGTGATAAAGCTCAAAAAACAGCTCGATGAGACATCAAATACGCTTATTGACAAACTGGCTATACTCGACGATCTGCAGAGAAAGATCGATCAGTTGAAGGATGAAAAAGCCGAACTGCTGGCTAAGGTAAACGAACCGTTGAAAACAGTAGGCAAGGAAGTGCCTGTCGCAGTGCCAGTCAAGCCTGTAGCTATGGAAGCTGCAGCACCGGCAATTGCGGTGGCAGTACCCAAAGATATTAATCTCAAGGCCCTTGTAACCGCGGTTGATATGCAAGGTTCGATGGCGGGTTTGTCAGTCGGTGCGGCTGATGGCGTAAAAAAAGGTATGAGATTCCATATTATTCGCGGCAGCGACTTTGTTTGCGATGTAGTGGTCATCGATGTTGATATGGAGCAGTCGGTCGGCAGGCTCGAATATGTTACAGCTCAGCCGAATGTAGGCGATTCAGCTGCTACCAATTTTGATATCTAATATAAGCTCTGTTAAGAAATATTAAATTTTGAGGTTAAATTGTTATGGCTCCAAAGGGTCAGGCATCAGGTAATACACCACTAAACAACCTTTACACGGCGATTCTCGCCGTTGCAGTGGCAGTTGTCATCTCAACAGCCGCTTACGTTGCCTTTATGTGCTATACGCAGTACGAAGAGTTTGCTATTTTGCCGTAGTTTTGATACTATTGACAATCGGAAAAAATAGTATATAAAAGTAGTCGAACTCGACCACAGAAGGGAATCTAAATTGCTGTACGACACAATATTAGGCTGGTTCAGCACCGATATGGGCATTGACCTCGGCACCTGTACAACGCTGGTCTGTGTCCGGGACAAAGGAATCGTCCTCAATGAGCCCTCCGTAGTAGCTGTCCGCAAAGGCACCAATATTGTCCTGAATAACGGCGAGGCTGTGGGTCTGGTCGCCCGTGAGATGCTCGGCAAGACTCCCGGTTCGATCAGTGCAATTAGACCCCTCAAAGACGGCGTCATCAGCGATTTCGAGATAACAGAGGCTATGCTGGGCTATTTTATTCGCAAAGTGCACGGTCGAGGTGGAAAACTCGTTTCGCCCAGAGTTGTCATCTCCGTACCGAGCGGTATCACAGCAGTCGAACGCCGGGCTGTTATCGATAGTGCCGAACGGGCCGGGGCCAGAAAAGTTTATCTTGTTGATGAACCTATGGCAGCGGGGATGGGAGCGGGATTGCCTATTATCGATCCGACTGCTTCGATGATTGTCGATATTGGCGGCGGGACAACCGAAGTGGCTATTATGAGCCTTGGCGATATCGCGACCTGTGAATCAATCCGTATCGGTGGTGACGATATGGATGAGGCTATTATTAGTCACCTGAAGAGAACCTATAATCTGCTTATCGGTGAGACACGAGCAGAAAAAGTTAAGATACAAATCGGCTCAGCCGCCCCGCTCGAGGAAGAACTGACAATGGAAGTGGCTGGGCGGGATACTATCTCCGGGTTGCCGAGGAAAATAGTTATTACAAGTGAAGAGATCAGAGAGGCTCTTAAAGAGCCCATCGCTGCTATTATCGATGCGGTGACAAAGACACTCGAAAAGGCTGCTCCAGAGTTGGCTGCGGATTTGATAGATAATGGAATTCATATCTGCGGCGGCGGAGCGCTACTGCGTGGTATGGATAAGGTGCTGGCCAACGCTACGGGGCTAAGGGTTGAGCGGGTTGACGATCCGCTAAGTGCCGTCGCTAAGGGAACGAGTGTATATCTTGAAAACCTTGAACTACTCAAGGAAACGATGGATCATAGCGATTACGGATGGGAATAAGGCCTGACGTAATTTGATAAATGGACTGACGAGGACAGGTGGGACGGAACCTAATGAAAGCAAGGAAGCATCATCGCGTTTCAAATAGAATGCTGCTGGCGATATTCGTGCTGACAGGATTCGTTCTGCTGCTATCGCCCCAGAAAGTTACCGGCAAGGTCCACGGACTATTTACCGGCGTTTTCAAGTTCCCGCTTCGTGTGGGCAGGCAAATTTCACTATCGGCTCGTGTGAGTGATACGCCAGGTCAGAATCTTCGCCAAAAAGAGATCGAATACCAGAACCATATCGCCAATCTTGTCGCTGAGATAGAAGAAAAGACAAATCAAATCGAGCAGCTTTCATTGATACGCAGCAGAGAATATGCATTATCAGGTGCGGGATTGATAATGGCTGATGTGGTCAGTTCCACAACACAGGGAAGCAAAAACGAGCTTATAATAAATCGTGGGCAAAGAGACGGGATTGAAGCCGGTCAGTTTGTGCTCGGCTGGAACAGTATAATTGGTACGATATCACAAGTATGGGACAGGCAGGCAAAGATACAACTGTTGACCGACCGTGACTCGATGATGGCTGTTTCGTTCGACGGGCTCAATAAGCAGACATTGCTGGATGGTCAGGGCAACGGCAAAGCAGTTATCCAATGGTCACGCAAAAAAGCAGAAGTCGGGCAGATAATCTATGCTCAGAAAAAGGCTGGATTTCTGGATTGCCCGATGATAACCGGCCAGGTCATCGAATGCAAAATGAACGACCAGAACCCCCTGCTGTGGGACCTGACCATCGTGCCGGCATGCGATATAGCGATGCTCCCTTCAGTTACCGTTATTGTAATGAATCCAACGAAATGATCGAGGCGGATTAATGCATTGGTTGAGGTTTGCGGCATTAACTCTAATAGCCACACTTATGCAGTATGACCTCATCGATACAGTTTCGGTCGCGGGTGTCAGCCCTGATTTACTAATCATCATACTCGCGTTTTTCGCTATCTACGCAAACCAGAGAGATGCTATTATCGCGTCGTTTGTGATAGGTATTGCTCATGACATTATCCAGATGCCGATCGGGCCTGAAATTATCAGCTTCACAATTCTGGGCGTTGGATTGAATTACCTGGGTACGCTTTTGAACCTGAAGAAAATGTCGTTCCAGGCCGGCATCATATTCATATTCGGATTCGCCACGATAATAATCTCGAATATTCTCAGCCGTCTTCAGGGCACAGTAGTCTTTAACGACACACCCAGGGTCATTTTCGGCACACCGTTTTATTCGGCGATAATCGGACCCTTTTTATTTTTACCTATTGCATGGATTATGAAAATAAAGATCCATCACAAACGAAGAAGACGCTGATCAATAATGTTTAGACAAAGAATCAAAATTCTCATAGCTTTAGCGGCTTTTGTATTGGCCATGTGCATTGTCCGCCTGGCGCATATGCAGCTTTCTGAAAATCCCGAAGTCTTCGAAAAAATAGAGCAGTTAAAGACCGACCGCCTGAGAATACTACAGACCGCGCGTGGCAGGATAATCGACCGCAATGGCTATATCCTGGCTATGGATAAACCCGGATTCGAAATTCATGTCAGTTACAAACTCTGTTGCGTTGACGATCCTCGAATACTGCAAGCAAGGCTGCTTTTGGCATCCAGCGAGGCAAGAAAAGAAAAAGTTAAAAAAAAGACCGAAGCTCAAAAGCAACAACTCCAGAAGTTCATGGAAGAACTTAGTATTTTCGGGCCGGGCGTGGCCGAGACAAGGTCAAAAATAGCGAAGATCAATAATATGGTCTGGCGACGCAGGGAACGAACCGCATGGAAGAGAAATTATGCCGATGTCAATAGTTTTGAAGAGGCCCTGCCGAATGTTAATGACCGTATCAAAGCAGCGGGGAAAATAGACCTTATTGAAATGCACGATACTTATTCGATGCTCACTCTGGATAATGAAGACGATATTTTCATGGCGAAAGTGAAATTCACCGATTTCAACGACGTTCATCTGGTGCCGATCAATAAGCGTATATATCCCTGGGGTGATGTAGCGCCTCAGGTAATTGGCTGGGTCAGGCCTGAACGCGATGCCGAACTTTTTGAGGATGATCCGCTACTCAAATATAAAGAAGGTGAGTTAGCCGGCTTTCGCGGAGTTGAATATATCTGCGAAACTATCCTTCGCGGCAGCAGAGGCAGAGAGCTTTATGATATAGACAAAGAACTCGTAGGAAAAATTGAAACGAAGGTTGGCTCGGATGTGCAATTGTCACTGGACATAGAACTGCAAAAACAAATCCAGGATTATCTTGTCGATCCCAATACTGTCAATCATGAAAAAACAAAAGCTGTTGTAGTCATAGAAGTAGCGACTGGGAATATTTTAGCAATGGCTTCAATACCGGTCTTTAACCTTAACGATATACGCTCCGATTATATAAAAGTCGCGGCACATCCCAATACGCCATTATATAACCGGGCAATTGAACTGCACTATCCGCCTGGTTCTGTAGTCAAGCCGTTGATGTTCATTATTGGCCATGAAGAGAGGAAAATATCTTCCGGCGAAGTTATCAGTTGTCCCGCACAACCAGCCCCTAAATATTGGCCCAACTGCTGGATATTTAATTCGGATATGCCAAGCGGCCATGACCTTGCCTGGCCCGGCGAGAATCATGCACGAAACGCTATTAAGGGAAGCTGTAATATTTATTTCTCACGTCTTGCAAACAGATTCGAACCAAAGGTAATGCAGAAATGGCTGTGGAACTTTGGCTACGGCCGTACGGCAACTCTCGAACCGGAGCAAGTGCTAAAAATGGAATCGCCAAGACGATTCAAACAGGCACACGGTTTAATTTGCAGTGGGCGGCAGAGGCAAAGACCGGAGCAATTTAGTAACCTCTTAAAATTGAATAAAAGTGATCTCCGTTGGTTCGGGATGGGCGAAGGAAACTTCAGGGTAACTGTACTGCAGGCGGCTAATGCCATGGCGACAGTCGCAAGGCGAGGATTGTACAAATCGCCAAGATTGATTATCGAAGAAAATAAGCCCAATCTATCCACATCTCTTGATATATCACCGTCAACTCTGGATGTTGTTTATGACGGTATGCGCGCGGTAATAACAGAATATGGCGGCACAGGGTATAATGCCTTTAAAGAGATGCGAGACTATTTTGATTTAGCTGATGTAAAGATTTACGGTAAGACAGGCTCTACGCAATCTCCTAATGAAAACGCATGGTTCGGGGGCTTTGCCAAAGATAGTAAAGGCAAAGGCATCGCTCTGACGATTTTAGTGGAAGGCGGTGAGCACGGATCGAGCGACGCCGCTCCACTGGCCCGAGATATAATAGATTTGTGCATTAAAGCAGGTTACCTCGGTGAAATACCAGCTATCGTTGAAGAATGAAAGGTTATAGTTTGATGGGGTTTGGTAATTGTGCTAATCTCGTCTTGAGTACTTCGAAAAATCCCTCGTTGCTTGGCCAGTTAATATCCGGATCGGCGGGCATTGGTTTTTCAATTTCCGCGAGGAAATCACTCATGCTCTGTTTATCTATGGTCCATCGTGACAAGCCCAAGCCAAGCTTTTTAACGTAATGAGCGTTAATTATCTGTTCGTACTGGCCGGGCAACGGCAATAGCAGCATTTTCTTTTTCAAATACATGCACTCGCTTATTAGTGAAAAACCGGCAGAAGCAGCTACACCTTTTGATGAACCAACATCCGCTAAAAAGCCTTCGGTAGAACGTTCTTTAAAAGTAATATTGCCGGCCTCTTCGAATTTATTAAAGCCATAGACAAAAAATTTCTGTGGTGAGAATGAATGCAATATTTGCCGGAACTTTTCCTCGTTAGTACCAGCTGTGGTATAAATCACTATATGGTCGCCATCGCTCGGGGTAACAGCAGCAACTTCAGGTCTGACTACGGGAGGGGCAACTACAGCCGAGCGGCTCTTTGTCGGGGCCTTAAAGAAGTTTATTATGATATACGAATTAGCCCAGAAGTAATAATAGCGTGTAATGACATAGGCATTGAGTCTCGCAAAGAATTGATTTGGTGCTTTTTCCAGCTCACAATGTGTCAGCATGTGCTGATGGTCAATACTGAAAAAAGGTACCCTGTGCCTGATCGCCCACCATGCGCTAAACGGTTCGAAGTCGCTTATAACCAGGTCAGGCTTGAACTTTGAAAAACAGTTTTTATACAGCCTGCGGTTAATACCGAAGCCTTTTGGATATGCGGCGATATTTTTTAGAACAGTTCGAATCGGATTAACCCTGCCATTTTTATAGCAGAACAGTAATCCGAAAACCTCTTTTACCCTGTCACCGAAATTCTCTTTTAAATACGTGTAAGACTTATTGGAGCCGGCGAACATTACATCATGGCCAGCCTCAATGAGTCTCTTTCCAATGATATGTGAACGGCTGCTGTGCCCGAATCCTTCTCCCGCAACTGCGTAAATAATTCTTGCCATGATCTCTTAGCTCTCAAAGTAAGTTATGTCTTTCCAGATACGTCAAAGTCTTCTCAATTATCTTACCTACCACCGGTGACGAAACTGCGCCTCCCGTATAGCCTTTGCCGAGTTTTTTATTGGGCTTACGAATAGAAACAAGCACTACTATAGCAGGATTCTCAGCCGGCGCTCCAGCTATAAAAGAGGCAACGTAATTATCCTCGGAATATCCTTTGGCATCTTCGAGTGCGATATTGGCGGTTCCGGTTTTACCATACACCTGCCACTTGTCGAGCTTTGCCCGCCAGCCGGTTCCTCCCTGCTTCCTTTCATTGACAACCCCGACCATCGCGTCCTGCACCGCCCAGTTAGCGACCTCAGGATTTATCACATGCCCGACAGGCGGTGTGCCGCGCTGGAGTTTTATTATCTCACCTTCGTTATCTACGATAGCTTTTACGACATAAGGCGTCACGACCTTGCCGCCGTTGCTCAATATGCAAAAAGCCTTTATCATTTGCATAGCTGTGACCGTTATCTCCTGGCCGTATGGTATTCTCGTATCACTATAGCCGGTCCATTTATCTGTAGTCCTTAACAGACCGCTAACCTCGCCCGGCAGGTCGATGCCTGTTGTCTTGCCGAAACCGAAGAACCTGAGCCCCTCATAAAGATCCTGTCTTTCGAATCTCTGGCCGATCTTTGCCATACCAATATTGCTCGATTTGACAATAATATCACGCACAGATAAATTGCCGAATTTATGATCGCCATATTCCCCGATCCTGCCGAAGCCCTTGCCTCGATATGAGCCATTTTCGCAGAATATTTTTTCGCGGCGTGTCACCACACCTTTATCAATCGCGATGGCAGCGACTATCGGCTTTAGCATACTGCCCGGCTCAAATTGATCGGTTATAGCCCTGTTACGCAAAAAATTAGGGTCACATGAGCGGTCATTGGGCTCAAAGTCCGGCAGCGATACCATAGCCAGGATCGCACCGGTTTTGGGCTGGGCTACAATAGCAGTCGCAGCTTCAGCTTCGTATTCAAGGAACCTTTTCTCAAGCTCCTGTCGTGCGAATTGCTGTATAGCAGCGTCAATGGTCAAAATTATACTGTTACCATCTCTGGCAATGTGTCCAGCTTCTTTTGGACGTATCGTTCGTCTGCCTTTGTCAGCTAAATATATATTGGAGGCGCTCTTGCCAACCAGTTGCTTGTTATGCTTTAGCTCGACGCCGTCTAAGCCCCTGCCATCACCGCTGGCAAAACCGACAACATGAGACGTTAATGAGCCCGTGGGATATCGCCTTTTCCACTCCGATAAAACGCCGATACCAAAGTGAACTTCTTTGGCAAAAGTGCATTGCTCCTGACTTGCTTCTTTATATAGCCTTGCAAAACCCGGATTGCCGCTTTCGGTTATCTTTGCAAAGATGACGTCTTCATCTTTATTAAGAATAGGTGCAAGTTTTGCGGCAACCTTATCCGGCTTACTGATAACTTTGGGTTCGGCGAAGATTGTCTTTATCTGCTCGCTCGCAGCTAAAACCCTTCCCCGGCAGTCAAAAACTGATCCTCGCTGAGGTGTGTCGATAATATATTTTTGCTGTATGCGAAGCGACTGCTGTTTGTAATAATCGGCCCTGAAATACTGCAAATGAAAACACCGCCAAGCTAACAGACCAAATATCAGGATCATGAAAGCGAATAGTGATATTATGAAACGATGCGTTCTCACTTAGATAATGACTCCGAAAGTCTGGCGGGATTAATAAGTCCTTCGAGGCGAAGCTGCTTTTGCCGCAACTGCAGCTTAAGCCGGTTTTGACGCCTCTGCTCGGATTCAATCTGGTTATAAAGACGGTCACCGGAATTTCTAAGATACACAGCCAGAATCAAAACGACGGATATGGTCAGGATGGTGACAATAAACCTAAGTCTTACCATATCTGTCCTGCCTCTGTCCTATTTAGCCGGCAGCTTTAGCCGCATACCGACGCTTAGTATATCTTTATCTTTGATTTTATTGAGTTTAACAATCTCTTTGTATCTCGTACCATTACCGAGCTGCTCCGAAGCTATAGCCCACAAGCTGTCATCCTCTTTGACAATATAGTATTTGACCTTGACTTTATCAGCAGCTTTGGGCGGCGCCTGAATGTGTCTCTTGCCAATGTCGTCAACAGCGATAAACTTATCACTTTTTAGAACATCGTTCGGCTTATCGATTTCAGGTTGCTCCAAAGCCGGTATGATAAGCTTCTGTCCGACGTAAATTGCGTCTTGTGATTTCAAAACTTTTTTATTGGCCTTATATATCTTATCAATGTTTGCATGTTTGTTGCCAAGCTCAGGCCCGTAAAACTTCTTTGCGATAACAGCAAGGTTATCACCAGCTTTTACCTTGTAAATTCTGGTGAGCTGTTTCGGTACAGGCTTGATGACCTTCATAGTCTTGATGGAATTGTTCTGGCCAATACGAGGCTTTTCGAGCTTCGGTTTATCGTTAATTGCAATTGCACTGGCTGGTCTGGGCTCAAACGCATTTCTTGATGCTGTTGTCCGGGGCAACGGCATCTGATAGCGAGTCGGTCTTTCGGTCGTCAGAACTGGCGGGGTCTGTCGCTGCTGTTGTATTATTTGTGTTAGAGGCTCCGGGGCCGGCCTTTGAATTGGGCGCTGGTTTGGAACCAGTGTTCTTATTGCCTGTTGGCGAGCACCGTTGCCAAGACCGTTATTCCTCGTTGGCCGAGGTTTTGTCATATCACGAGTAAGGTCATTGCCGTCTGAGTTTTTAAAGCTCGGCAGCCCGTTTATCACGAAAGCGATGATAAAAATGAACAACAATCCTAATAACAATCCAACTTTAGCATCGCGAGTCATAACTGAAACTCCTTTTTCAACTATCGCCAGTCCTTCTGGCTATCCTTAACTTTGCGCTTCTGGCCCTGGGATTGCTTTTAATTTCGTCCCGGTCGGCGACAAGCGGCTTTTTGGTCAAAATTTCGTAAACGCCGTCCTTCGCGTTCTGCCTGAAGTCATACTTGACGAGCCTGTCTTCGAGGCTGTGAAAACTGATTATTGCCACAGTGCCGCCATCTTTTAGCAACCCAGGTGCCTTATCTAAAAGAGCCTGAAGGTTATCAAGCTCATGATTCACCGCGATTCGAAGGGCCTGGAATGTCCGGGTAGCCGGGTGAATTTTCGCTCTTCGCTTGCCCGGGCGATATAATGCCTTGCAAACGATCTTAGCCAATTGTCCCGTACTTTCTATGGGTCCTTCCCGGCGAGCCTGGACAATGTATCTTGCGATGCGTCTCGATGCCCGGTCTTCGCCGTATTTAAAAATTAAATCCGCAAGCGATTTTTCGTCTGTCCTATTAATTATGTCGGCAGCAGTAGTCTCTAAGCTTTGGTCAATTCTCATATCTAAAGGCATATCGTGCAGAAAACTTAAACCTTTTTCGCTATCGGCCACCTGAGAAGAGCAAAAGCCAAGGTCCGCCAATAAAAAATCCACTTTGCCGATGCTATTTTCCTTGATCACCCTCTCGATTTGAGCAAAGTTACTCTTAACGAGAACAACCTTACATGAAAGTTCTTTAAGAATTAACTGGGCCCGTTGGATCGATTTTTCATCAAAGTCCAGCCCAAGTACCACACCCTCCGGGCCCAATTGCTTACCGAACAGAAAACTGTGACCTCCATGTCCCACGGTCGCATCGACCATTACCCCGTCCTGGGGTAAGTTAATCTGCTCGGCTAAGGTATCTATTAGAACGGGTATATGTCCATCTACAGTGCCGTCCACACGCTACTTTCTAATCCAAGCTATGAAAACATTTCAAAGAGAATGTGCGAATCAGCTTCAGCTAACCGCAGCAAAGCTCCTGTTACTGATAAGCTCTGAGGCCTCAGAGCTGAACTCGACTGCATCGAAGATCCCGCCAATACTGCGGATACGCTCAAGGCGTCCTTTCAGTATCTTCAATGCCGCAAGAGCCTTATCGTCAACATCCTTGTGACCTGCGATCGCATTTTTTACTACTTGAAACTCATTCGCACGCATTCTCGCTACGCCTCCATTCATAGTTCATCCAATTCCATACTTTCCTGCTGCAGGATCGCCTGTCGAGCCTGAGCCATCTTATTTTGATATTGAGCCATGTGATCTTCTACATACTGATCCCAACTTTCCCTGTTCCACAGCTCAATATGGTCACGAACACCAACCAGTGTCAGATCATTCTTCAGTCCGGCTCTTTTCCGCAGAGCCTCATTGATCAACAGCCTGCCTTGGCCGTCCAGTTCGATCTTGCCGGAAAGACCAAAACCCATACGCTCGGCTGCTACCGCTTCGTCAGCTGGTGATGTGGCCGGGGCCATCATGCGGATTATTTTGTCGAAATACTTCTGAGGGTAAAGACAAAGGATACCGTTGGTACCCAGTACGAGGTAGAAACTGCTGCCGTGCTCGTCGGCATCGATCTGATTCCGAAGCTTGTTGGAGATGAGCACCCTACTCTTGTTATCAAGAACGTGTTGGTACTCACCTGTTAATGAAAGCATGGCCAAGGCCCCACTGAGTTATAACTTACAACCACTAAACAGCATATATTCCCATATAACACCACTACTCACCACTTTCTACCACAATATCGACAAGATTGTCAACAGCTAAAAACCCTTTTTTCTAAGATTTTAAAAAAATTTACATTATTGGGCCTGGCCCGGGCAGGACTAAACATTCGACCGGAATACAGTTGCGGTATGAACGTCCGATAGTATTATTTACTGCCCCCACTATTCAACTTCCTACATCTTCACTAAAGCTCTCCATGTCATTGCGAGCACAGCGAAGCAATCTTGCATATTTATGACGCCAAAGATTCAAGATTGCCACGGCCACTTTGTGGCCTCGCAATGACAGTTTAAACAGATACTTACATGCCCAGATGCAAAGCGGCTGGACGCAGGTTAAACTTTTTCAGTTCAACGGTTGTGTGAAACGGAAAATGAAGGAATGAAAAAAGCGGGTGATGAGAATCGAACTCACATGGCCAGCTTGGAAGGCTGGAGCTTTACCATTAAGCTACACCCGCTTAATCTTCGTACGTTATTAGTACCTCGCGGCTCGCATAAACCTTATTCATATTTTAGTCATTAACTGGATAAACGACAAGAAATAAATCATTAAACGGCATTGAGGGCATCGGCCAGACTAATAGAACCTTCATACAGGGCCCTGCCAATGATTGCCCCATCGACACCTATCTCGGTCAGCTTTTGTATATCTTCGACGGCATTGACGCCACCTGCCGCTACTATCGGTAAATTGACAGCCTCGACCAGAGACTTTGCCCTTTCCAGGTTAGGCCCGCTCATCATTCCATCCCGGTCGATATCAGTATATATGATAGCAGCTAACGGCAGCTCATCGACTTTCCTGGCAAATTCGATCAGCGTCTCAGGCCGGTCCTCTAACCAGCCTTGTGCAGCCACCTTCGAGCCTCTGGCATCAAGACTAAGCACTATTTTGTGCTCGAACTTTTTGGCCATTTCGACGAACCAGTCAAAATCCGTCAAGGCTCGCGTTCCAATTATCGCACGAGTGATCCCCTTATCGAACAAGGCCGCCAGCGATTTTTCGTCACGGATACCACCGCCAACCTCTATCTTTAGCTTGCCAAGAGCAGCAATAGCTGAAATAGCATCGAGATTGACCATCCTGCCGAGCTTTGCGCCGTCGAGGTCAACAATATGCAGCCATTCGGAGCCGTCATCAATAAATTCCTGAGCCTGGACGGTCGGGTCATCTTTATATGTGATCTGGCGGTTATATTCACCCTGTATCAGTCTGACACATTTGCCGCCACGCAGATCTATCGCTGGTAATATATACATATCTAATCCTTATTTTTTACCTTATTTAATTCGCAAGATTTTAGGCAACACTACCGCCAGTTTCAACTTTTTAATCTAAAAAATTAAATTGCTCTATCGCTGGACTAAATCACCAAAATATGTAAAATGCCTGAATACAAAATACGAGCGACGGGTAACTAGCCCTGAGCGACTGTTTTGGAGAGGTGTCCGAGCGGCTTAAGGAGCCGGTTTCGAAAACCGGTGTGCCCTTTGGGGTACCGCGGGTTCGAATCCCGCCCTCTCCGTTTAATAGTTAATAGTCATTAGTGAATAGTTATTAGAATAAGATTATTTTAATAACTGGTTCGGGGGGGGGGGATGAGAACACGCATGA
>JANQHJ010000131.1 GCA_028282745.1 Sedimentisphaerales bacterium
CGAAGATTCCTCATCACCTCCGGCATCCAAACTCCCGCTCGTTGCCATCCTCGTCTGAACCTTCACATCGTACGCCATCGATCGTTCCACCCAGCTCACGGTAACACTCACTTCATAAAGCTTATCTATATTCGTCTGAGCCGTATCTACCACATAATTATACTTAGGCTCATAACCCTCATACTCACCTTCAGGCTCACCCGACTTCAAAAACTGCTCTATCCCCATATAATTGATTATCGTTAACTGCCTGTCCGCTAACTGACGAGCAACTTCATATTGACGGTTCAGCTTCGTACTGTTAAGGGCCCTGCTGCTGATAGCGCTTATTACCAATACAGCTGCCGACAATATAGTCGCCGCCAGTATCGTCTCTATAAGAGTAAACCCAACATTATGTCTTGCCCGCCTTACCATTGCCTGTCCAGATCGAACGTATCCGCCTCCACCATATTCGCCTGCTTCTCAAATATCTTGACCTTACCCGTAACGGAAATACTCACCGTATAATGATCCTCACCGTCGCCAATCTGAACCTTAACTGCCTTCGCGCTTCCGTCAGGCTGAAACTCTATCGGTGACTTATCCATCCCTGAAACTTCCGACCCGAAAGACTCCTCATCAAGAGTTATACCCTCGAAAGTAACGTCACCAGCGAACTGTACCGGCTTAAAACACGCATCTCTTACCTCAAGGTCCATCGTCTCTTCCGTCGCTTCATTAAAATAGCTCATTACAATTGCAAACTTCTTTTCTTCTTTATTTATCTCTATCCTGCAAGGGCTCTGCCTCTCGATAGCTAATATCCTGGCATAACGTGCTGCTAAATAAAAATCACGAGCCGACTTTTTCACAAGTGCCCCTTTATATGTACCCATATAAAATCCGACCCCAGCCGTTGACAGCAAAGCTATAAGTGCTATCACAACAAGCAGTTCTACCATCGTAAAACCAGGCCGCTCTTCGCGCACCTCAATAGGTTTTTCATCCCTGACTTTCATCAAGTCCCGCTCCAACCAAACAAACCCCCACAACTTAAAACTAAGAACTTAAAACTAAAAACTATTTTTAATCATTATAAATATCCTCACCATCACCTTCACCGCCAGGCGTTTTATCTGCTCCATAGCTGATAAGATCGAAGCTGCCGACGTTTATTTCGCCTTCCGGCATGTAGATATAAGGCATATCCCACGGATCAAGCAGCTGGCTCGGTTTTAGGTATCTGCCTTTCCATTTTCCTTCTTCAAAGTCCTCCGGGGCTGTTATAAGATCGTCAAGAACCTCCGGCATCCTGCCGCAGTCAAAGTTGAACCTGCTTATAGCGTCTTCTATCGTCGCCATCTTAGCTTTGGCAACCTTTCTCTTCTGTTCGCCCATCCCTTTAAAGAACTTCGGAACAATAAGCGTTGCTATCAGCCCGATGATCGCGATAACTACAAACATCTCAACTATTGTAAAACCTTTTTTCTTTCTTCGCATTACTACACACTCCATTAATTAACATCCCGATTCATCGGGATTCAATAACTCAAAACTAAAAACTCAAAACTTTTTTACAATGACCCTGCCCCTAACTGCATTATCACAATTGGCAGTAGCGTCGCCGCGATTATAAATCCAACTATCAATGCCAGCATAATGATAAGCACTGATGGAAAGATAGCGGTAAACCTGGCAATAGCTGCGTCAGCCTCTTCGTCGAACGTATCAGCAGCGTTCAATAACAATTCGTCAATTTTTCCTGTATGCTCACCGACCGATACGATCTGCACTAACAAAGGCGGAAAATATCCTGTCTCTTCAAGAGGATCTGCTAAAGACGAACCGGTCTTTACCGACTCCGCTACCGAATCGATCCCGCGAGCCAGTACCTCATTACCAAGCGT
Organism: Sedimentisphaerales bacterium; assembly: GCA_028282745.1. GTDB lineage: Bacteria > Planctomycetota > Phycisphaerae > Sedimentisphaerales > Anaerobacaceae > JANQHJ01. The sequence continues at coordinate 1,890 of JANQHJ010000131.1, forward strand.
GTCACGCACAACACCTAAAGATTCAAGTATAGTGACACCGCCCTTAGCTAACGCACCAAGCGTACGGGCAAACCGACCGACCGATATCGTCCGCAGTACCGAACCAACCACCGGCAACCTCAATTTAAATCCGTCCCATGCAAACCTGCCGCTGCCGTGTACCCACCTATTGAATAATATCGATGCTCCAAATATCCCGGCAAAAAGAAACAGGCCCCAGTTCTTGATAAATGTGCTAATGCCAAGTAAAAATCGCGTCGGCCAAGGCAAAAGAGCCCCCTCACTTATCGCGCCGACTATAACCGGCAATATCCACGTCACGATAACTATCACCGAAACTAATCCTATGCCCAAAACCATAATAGGATAAGCCGAAGCGTTTTTCATATTAGTCTTGACCTTCTCGTTCCTCTGCAGAATAGAGGTCAACTCGGTAATGGTTTTTTCAAGGATACCACCCGTCTCACCAACCCGTATCATCGAAAGATACAGCGGGCTGAATATTCTCGGGTATTTACTCATCGCTTCGGACAGCGACTCACCCGAACTCACTGACTGGGCAAGGTCGATCACTAATTCTTTCATCGCCTTCTTATGCTGCTGCTTGCCGATTATCTGTATAGCGTCGTACAACGGCAGACCCGCCCTTATCGCCGCTGACAATTGATTCGTAAATGCCAGAAGGTCCTTACCGGATACCCTCCTGCCGCCGAACTGAAAAAGTTCTGAAATGCTTATCGTCGCCTTAGCCCCGCTCTTGACCGCCTGACCAGCCGCCTGTTTAAGCTCGATTACAAACTGTCCCTTCGCCGTCAATGCAGCTACAGCACTTTTATGGTCACCAGCCTCTATCGTACCGGTAACATGCCGCCCATCATCTTCAACCGCCTTGTATGTAAACTGCCCCATTCGTTTTTGTCATTTCGAGCGAAGCCCGAAAGTGCCTTAGGTACGAGAATCTATTTAAATTACAATCGCCGAAAGGCGATTCAACAACTCAAAACTAAAAACTTATAACTAAAAACTATATTTCACTCTTCTTCTTCAACCGTCTGAGTCACACGGAACACTTCCTCAGCCGTCGTCTGACCCTGTAATATTTTATCTATCCCATCGTGCCTCATACTCCTGTGATCAGCCGGTGCATTCTTTACTATCTGTTCCGACGTCGATCCGTTAGCTATCATCTGACGAAGCGTATCGTTAACTCGCAGCAGCTCGAATATCCCGACCCTGCCGCGCATACCCGTCTGCATACATTCGTTACACCCTTTACCGTGATACAGATTCGTCTCCCTGGCGACTTTCGCTGCACCGTTTAGACTCTTCAACAAATTCTCGTCAGGCCGATACGATTCCTTACAATGCGGACATATCCGCCTGACCAGTCGCTGCGCCAATACTGCCTCTAACGAACTTGCCAATAAGAACGGCTCAACACCCATATCGATCAATCGCGTCACCGCACCCGCCGCGTCATTCGTATGCAGCGTCGAGAATACCAAATGCCCCGTCAACGCCGCCCGGATAGCTATATCAGCAGTCTCTCTGTCACGAATTTCACCTACCATTATAATATCCGGGTCCTGGCGAAGGATATGACGCAAGCCTGTCGCAAATGTCAAACCTCGCTTCGGATTCACCGGCATCTGGATTATCCCATCCAGCTGATATTCAACAGGGTCTTCAATAGTGATGATTTTAAGGGTAGGCGTGTATATTTTATTTAATGCTGCGTACAGCGTTGTCGTCTTACCGCTTCCGGTCGGCCCCGTCACAAGGATTATCCCATGCGCTCGCTTAAGCGAGTTGCTGAACCCCTTAAGACAACTGTCGTGCATACCAAGATCGGTCATCTGCATCAGCGATGCGCTCCTGTCCAGGATACGCATTGTCACCGACTCCCCGAACACCGTCGGAACAGTAGAGACACGAATATCGACTTTACCGTCCTTACCGGCAAACTCGATATGCCCATCCTGCGGAACAAACCGCTCGGCAATATTCATATTAGCCATGATCTTGATACGCGAAATGATAGCCGCCTGTAGCCTCTTTGACGATGGAGTCTTCTCAATCAGGATACCATCGACACGATACTTGATTTTGACTTCCTTCTCGAAAGGCTCGATATGAACGTCACTGGCATGCGCCTCGACCGCTTCGAGAATAATTAAGTTCACAAGATTAACTAAGGAAGGCTCTCTCGCCAGCTCATGCAGCTTAGCTGCTGTGTAGTCGCCATTCTCTAATACCTGCTCGCCTTGAGCCTCACCCGGCACAAGATCATCAAGCATCCTTGCGACATTACTGCCGTAATATTTTAAAATAGCTTTTTCTATCTGAAGTGGTTCTGCGTAAAATCTCTTGATCGATTTACCTGTTACTAATCGAAGTTCTGCCATCGCCTTTGACTCAAACGGATCGGTCATAGCAACGGTTATCCGCCCATTCTCCGTTGCGACCGGCAACAGGCTGTACTTACTCACCAACTCAGCCGGAACCATCGAAATGGTATCAGCGTTAATAGTGATCTCACCAAGATCAATTCTTTCGATCCCTGCCTGAAGTGCCAATGCCTCGTTGAGTTGTCCTCGCGAAATATATCCCAGATCGAGCAGTATCTGTCCGATCTGCTTATCGTTTTGCTTCTGCTCGCTCAGAGCATCAGCCAAACGTTCCTCGTCGAGATAAGCTATCTCGCAAAGTAGCTGTCCAAGTCGTTTTCTCATAGCGGGGCCGTTCTTTCTTCTACACCCAAAAGCGGTATGCCAATTCACATAATTATATACTATTCAAGCACTTATGTCAATACCAGGCTTCTTTTTTACAAAATCGCCCAAAAAGTGCCGCTTTATAGAAATATAGACTAACTGCATGAGACATTTGTTACAAAAAATCCGCATTTTTATTATAAAAAACGCAAAATATATACGACTTATTGCCCAATTCCGCTATAAATGAACATCCATCCCCCATACACCCCCAAAATCCCCATTGTTCAGCCAATATTTTTCGCCTTTAGATGATTCCGCAATCAATCATCCGTAGCCGAATATCCAGCATCCAATATCGAGAACACCCTATTCCCTGAACCCTGAAAAAAAGACTGAAGTCTTTTTTTTAATGGTCAACCGGCTCACCCAGCAGCTTTTTAAGTTCTTCCATCTTCTCGCCGAGCATTTTCTTGGTCTTCGCCTCGACATTCAGTCTCAGCAGCGGCTCTGTATTACTCGGCCGGCAGTTAAACCACCAGTCTTTATACATCACGGTCACACCATCGAGAGTATCGCTGTCGCCGTCCCCGAACTGCCTCTGCAGCTGCTTCATCATCCCTTCTTTATCTTCAACCTCGAAGTTCACTTCACCGCTGGCACTGTACCTCCTCAGCGGCTTGATCAACTCGCTAACCGGCGCATCCGCCAGGCTAATAACATTAAGCACGTGACTTAGCGTTATCATCCCGGAATCCGCCCAGAAATTTTCTTTGTAATAAAAATGACCACTCAATTCGCCGCCGAAGACTGCCCTGGAATCTCGCAGCGCCTTTTTCATATAGGCGTGGCCGACGCGTTCTCTCCTCGGCGTTCCGCCATATTTAATGATTTCCTCGGCGACCACCCTGCTGCTGCGAAGGTCATAAACGATAGCGGAATTCGGATGCTGTTGCAGGAAATAATCGGCCAACAGCGCCGTCAGCAAGTCACAGCCGATTGTCCTGCTCTTCTCATCCACCATGATAAGCCTGTCCGCATCGCCGTCGAAACAAACGCCCAGATCACATTTTTCCTTCTTAATGGTCTGCTTGAGTTCCTTGAGATTCTCCTCGACCAGCGGATTCGGCTCATGTTTGAAGGTGCCGTCATGCTTGAAATTCAACTCGATTATCTCGATCGGCAGATCGTTGAAGATAGCCGGCACACTCTTGCCCGCCATTCCATTCGACGCGTCAATAGCTACCTTGAGTGGTTTGATATTAGGGTTCAGGAATTTCAATACGTGTGCCTTGTACTCCTCGGCCAGATTATACTTCTCAACCGCGCCGTTTGATGTTCCTTTGGTGTGCACCAAAGCCATAGCAATGTGCTCGATGTCCTTCAAACCCGTATCCGCACCGACCGGCCTTGCGTGCAGGCCGGAAATCTTAAAGCCGTTATACTTGGCAGGGTTATGCGAGGCTGTTACCTGAACACCGCCGCATGTGCCAAGGTGATTGATCGCAAAGTATATCTGGGGCGTGTCTATCATTCCGACATCGATAACATTGGCCCCGCTGGCGTTCATGCCCTCTATCAAAGCCTTAGCAAGAGACGGGCTGTGGCTACGCATATCTCTGCCGACACAAATGGACTGGCAATTGGCCTGGCCCTTATCGTATCCGGTCAAAAGCGAACGCAGAAAACGGGCTGTTGCATAACCGATCTTCCATGCGCCGGTCTCATCCAACTGCTCTTGGTACAATCCTCTAATGTCGTAAGCCTTGAATATTTTCGGGTCCATATTGAATTCACCTTAAGATAATAACATCAGTCTCAATTCTAAATAAACCTTTATAATATTGCGGCCGGTTTTCCATGTCAATACTATTTCTAATTGCATTTTTTATCAGGTAATTGCCCTAAACATTGAAAATTTCTCTTGACAAACGTTACCGGCCTGTTTACTTTTCCCTTATGTTAAAGAAGAGGAGGAGCAAAAGCCTCTGCCTTTTGCCCCGCATTTGAGGAGTGAAAATGAGAACCAAAAAAGTCTTATTCGCCACCCTGCTCACCGTCTTAATCTGTAATATGTCCTGCCTCGCTGCCTTGACCGACGGTCTTGTCGCCCACTATTCATTCGAAAATAACACTAATGACGTAAGCGGCAACAACTATCATGCCCTTGCTTACGGCGGTTTGGGTTATGCTCCCGGCGTCCAAGGCCAAGCCGCTGTATTTGACGGGTTTAATGATTACGCAGTCATCTCCAATAATTCAGTCGGTGACCTCAGTTATTCAGGTTCCATCGCGTTCTATTTTAAGGCTGAATCAGGCAACTTCGATTCAGGCCAACACAGGATTCTCGAAAAAGACGGCAATTCCTATTGGATGTTCGACATAGGTTCCAACGACTTAAGGGCTCTTTTTAGAGACTCCCCAACAGCCGGCTCACCAACGCTAGCTGTCAATGCGTCCGAACCTGCACCGCAGTCAGAGTGGACAAGCTATATAATGGTAAAAGACGGCAACAATATCGACTTGTATGTTAACGGCAATCAAGTCTTTTCCCAGGCTACCGTTATTGATGAAGTCGATGCTATATACCAAGTACATTTCGGCTACTCCGGTTATTGGGATAATTTCTACTTCAAGGGAATGATTGACGAAGTCAGATTTTACGACCGTGCTCTCGATTCCGGTGAAATTGCTGCGCTTTCGATCCCCGAACCGGCAACATTACTTCTGCTGGCCCTGGGTGGATTGACCCTAAAACACAGGTCACACTGAATCTGAACTCCGGCTACTGTCCCAGGCCTGCCTTGGTGAATCCCGGTTCATAGGGATAAGAATCTACCTACAAACGTGAAGTGTACTCTTTTATCAGGCCCAGCGGCTCCTTTCGCTGCTTTTTCGGAAAATTGATACAGGCATACTCGCCTCGATACTGGGTCCCTGATGCTCGATTCTCGTATTTCGTTATTTGTAATCCATGTATTTCTGCTTGTCTTTGGTGACAATAGTGGAGATAATTGCTCGAAAGGCGTACATAGGGAGCTTACACAAAATGAAATCGCAAAACAGTGTTATTGCTTACACTCTCATAACGATAGCTCTTGCTATATTTGCATTTGTTATCATTTTTTTTAAGCCATTCGTACAAGGGATTCAGGGGGCGAGATGGTTTAGTACCGCATCGGAATATGAACAGGCGTTGAACAAGATGTGGGCAAGCGGAGGAGCTTTAGAAGATTTTGCCGAAGTACGAAAGAAACAAAAGCTACTCCTCAAAAGAAAGCTGCCATCTGAGAAAATTATTATAAATATATTAGAATCACCGAACAGAGAAATACAAAAGACCGGCCTGGCGGGTATGTCCTTAAAACCGGTAGAGACAGAAAAGGTAATGGATATATTGATAGAATTTCTCCAAGATGATGATATTGAATGCAGATATTATGCAACGAAGTCTCTTAATGCATTTAAAGAATTTCCAGAGCCGCGCAGGGAAAGCCTGGGAAATCTATTCTTGGAAATAATCAAAAAAGAAGAGGAAGGGCAGTCTATACCAATCGAAGGATATTCTTTATTAGCCAAATGTCCTTCAAAGAATACTGCTCAATTTCTAACTGAAAAACTCATGTTGGATGGGGAAGATAGAAATACACTCATTTCCAGACTTTTTGCTTTTAGCGCGTTAAAAGAGATGGGTGAATCATATTATAGCCAAGCAGTAGAGTATGTAAATGAACATGGCAGTAAAGATATAAAGAAGAAACTTTTAGAACAGGAAAAAGCCTGGCAAGAGCAACCAATGCTGTATACAGGCCCTTCTGTGGATGATCTCTTAAATGCAATACAGCATTACCATACATATGATGAGGATTAAATTACTATTCCGATTTTTCTTGAGCTTTTAGGTACAAATGGAGATAATACCAAGCAGGATGAGCAGTTGATATTTATGACATTTTAACGTGAAAGGAATTACGCATGTATATAAAGAACAATTCTATAATATGGAGGTTTCAAATGAAAAAGGGCCAGTCTTTAATTCTCACGGCAGTAATGTTCTGTTTATGTTCGATGTTACTCTACGCTGACGATTATACGGAAATGGATTTTGGTAAATTAAGGAAAGCCAAAGACAGTATTGATGGTTCGGCTGTAACGCTAAAAGCCGGTCTTTGCGAGCTTAAGTGTGGAGTGTTCAGGCTCGAAGATAAAGGGATCGACCCGGATAAATATATCGCTGTCCAGTTATGCCGGCCGGGCAAAGAGAAAGAAAAAATAAACGCTTATTTGGCTAAAAAATCTGACGCACTCAATATGTACAAAAATTACGGTATCGGCGAGCGGCTCAAGAAAACACATAAGAAAGAAAACGCCGTACAAGTCTGGGGAAAACTTTACTACATCGGCGGCAAAGACTATCCCGTTGCGATGGTCATCGATAAGGTTCAGTTCGCACCGGGCCTGCCGAAAGGAAACCTTAGATATTCCATCACGGTAACCAATTTTGAAAACAAAGCAAACTGGCAAGGCCAATGGAACCTCGGCGACGGCTTTACGGAGATAATGACGAACGCCCTGCACGAGTCAGGCTGGTTTTTAGTGCTTGGCGATAAGCAAATGCGAGTCGAAGCCATGCAGGAGCAGGACTTCAGCGAGAGCGGTAGAACAGCTAAGGGTAAAAAGACTCCGAAGGTTGGCCGCATGACCCCTGCGCAACTTCTGGTCAAAGGCGCCATCACCCACGTCCAGCATAGTACGACCGGCGGCTCAGGCGGTATCAATGTTCGTGGGATACAGTTAGGCGGAAACAAAGACAAGGCTGAGATCAATATCACCATTTATCTCGTCGATTCCGAGACCGGCCAGATCAAAGCCTCAACAAAAGTTGTCGGCAAATCACATCGCAAAGGCGGCCGGATCGGCTATTTCGGCAGCGGATTAAAAGGTGTCACCGGCGGACTTGCAGGTCATAAAAAAGATAACGTCGGCAAAGCCTGTGAAGATGCCGTCAGCCAGGCCGTCGATTTTCTTATCAAACAGCTATCGACCATCCCGTGGGAAGGTACTGTTGTTCTGGCTAAAGGCGACAAGATCATCATCAACCGCGGCGAGCGTGAAGGCGTTAAGGTCGGCCAGAAGTTCAGCGTCGGCGAGATCGAAGAG
>JANQHJ010000141.1 GCA_028282745.1 Sedimentisphaerales bacterium
AACCTGATAGACGACCTTATCGAGAAACAGCTCGAATATGCCTTTAGCCCGAAATATGGTTATCTCACTGCCTGCCCGACAAATATCGGTACTGGCATAAGGGTCTCTGTAATGCTCCATTTACCTGCATTGAAGATGACCTCTCAAATTGAAAAGTTCTTCGCTGCTGCCCGGGATATGGGCTTGGCCGTCCGCGGGCTATTTGGCGAAGGCACCGAAGCGACAGGCGACTTCTATCAACTTTCCAACCAGGTCACACTCGGTATAAATGAAGCTAAACTCGTAGAGAAATTTGAGAAACATATCATCCCCGAGATTGTCGAATATGAACACCAGGCCAGGAAGAAACTTCTCGAATCACACAGCAATATACTCGACGATAAAATTTCTCGCGCCATGGCATTGCTCAAAGGTGCTCAACTGATTAGCTCACAGGAAGCTCTCCTGTTGCTTAGTCACCTTCGCCTCGGTATTAATATGCACGACCATCTTGACGCGCACACGCCAGGCATAGAGAGCATCTATTCATTCTTATCAAAGGGCAGGGAGCAATCGGATATTATTTCAATAAGAAAGATAAATAGACTGTTTTTGCTTACGATGCCTGCCCACTTACAGATAAATCACGGCCAATCTCTTGACCCCGCCGACCGTGACGCGCTGCGAGCAAAAATAATTCGCTCAATACTGTCACAGACTTCGTAGTGGCGATCATTGAGTTTCTTCAAAACCGGGTGAAATACTTTCTTGCGCATCCTGATTCTGACCATTAATTAGATTTAGCAGAAACACTGCCGCCTTTTCATTTTCAGGATACTGCTGTGCTTGTGTCAATATCTCACGTGCTCGATCTTTCCTGTCCAGCCCGAGCAGTTGATAACCCAGCAATAAAGTAACATCATCGAATCTCTGTTGTACAACCCGCGAGCTGTTTTGCAGCTGCCTGTTTTTACTGCCAAAATGGCATATTGGCAGGCTGTTGTGACATGTTCTAATAAAGCGGTGCCACCTAACCTGTTTTCTATAAAGGAGTTAAGGTGTTATCCTGTCAAGTCTATACTTTTGGCACGGTATTTGCGAAATATATCTTCGAAAAGAAATCTCTGTAAAAATATGGGAGTTAGAAAAATGGCTAAGATAATTGGCATAGACTTAGGAACAACAAATTCAGTAGTTGCTGTGATGGAAGGCTCGGCTCCAAAGGTTCTGGTAAACTCATCAGGCTCAAGACTGACCCCGTCCGTAGTTGGTTTTACCGACAAGGGCGAAAGGCTCGTTGGCCAGATAGCTCGTCACCAGCAGGTAACAAATCCCGAACATACGGTTTTTTCGATCAAGAGGTTCATGGGCAGACGCCACAATGAAGTCTCAAGCGAAGAAAAGCTCGTGCCGTATGGTATTACAGGTGGCCCGGATGAGCTCGTAAAGGTCCATGTACGCGACAAGGATTACACACCGCCGGAGGTCTCAGCCATGATTCTGCAGGACTTGAAGAAGACCGCCGAAGATTATCTCGGCGAAGAGGTAACCCAGGCTGTGATTACTGTTCCGGCATACTTCAACGACTCACAGCGTCAAGCCACAAAAGATGCCGGCAAAATCGCAGGTCTGCAGGTCGAGAGAATTATCAACGAACCTACCGCAGCCGCTTTGGCATACGGCCTTGAAAAGAAGAAAAACGAAAAGATCGCTGTCTTCGACTTTGGCGGTGGTACTTTCGATATTTCTATCCTCGATATTGGTGATAACGTTTTTGAAGTACTCAGCACAAATGGCGATACCCACCTTGGTGGTGACGATATTGACGAATTATTGATCGATTATCTCGCTGACGAGTTCAAAAAGACAGAAGGCATCGACCTTCGCAGCGACCCAATGGCGCATCAGAGACTAAAAGAAGCAGCCGAAAAAGCCAAATGCGAGCTCAGCTCACAGGTAGAGACAACGGTCAACCTGCCGTTTATCACGGCTGATCAGTCCGGGCCAAAACATCTCCAGATGACTATTACTCGTAGTAAGTTTGAGCAGTTAGCTGAATCGACACTCGAAAGGCTCAAAGTGCCTTGCCAAAAGGCTATCGAAGATTCAAAGCTGAATCCTGACGAAATAGCGGAAGTACTAATGGTTGGCGGTTCGACAAGAATTCCAAAGGTTCAGGAAATCGTCAAAGAAATCTTTGGCAAAGAGCCGAATAAGAGCCTTAATCCTGATGAAGTCGTCGCGCTCGGTGCCGCAATTCAAGGGGCCGTACTCGCCGGCGACGCCGGGGTAAAAGATATTCTTCTGCTCGACGTAACACCTCTTTCATTGGGGGTAGAGACACTCGGCGGTGTTATGACAAGGCTCATTGATCACAATACTACTATTCCGACCAGCAAGACCGAAGTATTCTCAACTGCTGCTGATAACCAGACCAGCGTTGATATTCATGTCCTGCAGGGCGAACGTGAATTCGCAAATGATAACAGGACACTTGGCAGATTCCAATTGGCGGATATTCCGCCGGCACCGCGGGGCGTACCGCAGATCGAAGTTTCCTTCGATATCGACGCCAACGGTATTCTTAACGTCAAAGCCAAAGACGTTGCTACTGGTAAGGAACAGTCAATCGAGATCAAAGCCAGTTCCGGCCTGAGCGACGAAGAAATAAAGAAAATGACTCTGGATGCCGAATCCCATGCTGAAGAAGATAAAAAGCGCCGTGAAGTCATCGATCTTAAGAACCAGGCCGACCAGATGGTTTACGCGACTGAAAAAACTCTCAAGGAGCACGGCGAAAAGGTATCTGGCCAGACAAGAAGCAACATCGAATCTGCTGTTAATAATCTAAAAGAGACGGTTAAAGGCGAGGATGCCGATGCTATCAAAAAGGCCATTGAAAACCTCAATGCCGTTTCCCAGGAACTTGGCAAGGTCCTGTACGAAGAGGCTGCTAAAAAGCAGGCACAACAGGCGCCCGGCCCTGATCAGGCGACTCAGCAGGCCCCTCCTGCCGACCAACCTCAGCCCGAACAGCAGAAGCCAGGAGATGACGATGTGATCGACGCTGAGTTCGAGGCAAAAGACCAATAAAATAACGTATCTGAATATAACAAAAAGCCTGTGATTTTAGCCACAGGCTTTTTTCTTTTACCCTGAATAGAAAATTACCAAACTGTCATTTCGAGCGAAAGCCCAAAGGGCTGGAGTCGAGAAATCTAAAAATCCCCAGTTGTGGTTATACCAGAAGTCATCCCAAAACCTCGATCTATTGCAATTGGCTGCAAAGTTCGAGGCCTGCGTTGTCGGCTAAAAACGTTCTCAACGTATTTCAATACGCTTGCGAGTCTTTT
>JANQHJ010000100.1 GCA_028282745.1 Sedimentisphaerales bacterium
TTGTGATTGGAAATGCATCACTTCTCTGTATAAACGACCCTCAGGAGCCTTGGGGAGAATGTATTACTGATGAAGACTGGCGGGTACAGTATATGAGAGCGTGCGACACCTGGTAAGAAAGAAAAGGCGACTGCCTGCCCCCACCGCCGCACTCTAGCCGCCCGTCCTGTTGGGTCTTCTCCTTAGCCCATTTCCACTTTTCCTGTCCCGACAATAACTGCCCATCTCTGGGCTCTTCTTCCTCTCTTAATATGTATGCTGGAACTTAACGAACGAATGTTGATTTAAATCTCTGTTTTTTGGGAGGAAAATTTCCTTCTTGTCGCTTATACCATCCATTTCCCAAAGATATAATAGTTGCTAAGTACTGCTTTTCACTTTACTTAACAGTAAATCATGTTAGAATCTGATATAAATGAAACGTTCCGGTTTTACCATTGTAGAGTTAGTTGTTGTAATAGCTGTTATCACCGTATTGGCTGGAATACTAATGCCTGTATTACGCACGATTAAGCAGAAAACCAGAATGGTTGTCTGCGGTTCTAACCTCAGACAGCTGTTACTGACATTAACCATTTACGAACGAGAGAACGATGTATTCCCATACGGTTTCGATAACTCTCAAAAAGATTTACTGCCAAAAGGCGGCTATCCCGGTTCTGGAAAAGACGGTCAAGGTTGGTGGTGGTTTAACTTTTTGCCGGATATTGTAAGAGATGGCTATGATAAAAGTAGTATCCTTTGGTGTCCATCCCGTTATGTGGAAACACCCCAAAACAAAAAGTATGTACTCTTCGGGAGTTATGGCGTTAACAGGGCTGTTTGCAGAGATGCAACGGGCATTCTTGGTACCGAATTCCTCGGCTCACCATTAGGATTCAATCAGATTTCTCGTCCCGCCGAAACTCTGCTTATAACCGATAGTGGATACAGCCTTATAAGCTGGCGGGCGGCTGCAGAGGCTACCGGTACTATCTTTGAGAATACAAATAGAGAAGAGATGTTCTATCTTCCAGGTTTGGAAATCAACAGTGAAAGAGAACTATCATCAGACTATCGTTCGGATGCTATAAACGGCCGCCATCCCTGCAAAACCGTTAATATTGGGTTTGCGGATGGCCACGAAGAGCGTGTAAAAGCAAATGATCTGTTAGTGGAAAAAGATCAGAATGGTCACTTTAATATTGGCACGCCATGGAAACCCACAAAATAGAGTGACCCAGCTAAAAATCAGGTTCTTCCATAATCGTTTGGGTTGAAAAGGTTTCGGGATAAGAAACATTTGTTATGGATTCAAGTTCGTATTGGCCTTGCAGTGATATTCTTTTCCAACGTTCGATCCTTACAGGCAATTTTGTTTCAGCATCTATATAGCCTCTCCATTTCTCATAGATTGCCGCGCCGCTGAGGCTCTGTTCTGTCCAAGTCAAATCATATACCTCTGTACCAGCCATTGTAAATTCAAGATTATCGCCCGAAACTAACTGCCAGTTGGCTTTAGATGGTACCTTGGATATATCATCAAATGGTAATAGTCCCCAGGGTGCTGCCATATTTGCGCTGATTTTGGCAATATCATCATCGCTTAATTTTTGAGTTTTGACCGAACCAGTATATAGGGATTTAGTTTTCCTGAGTTTCTTATCCATATCCCATAGCACAGATTGGCTTTTTGTTTTGAATATCTTGATATTTTGCTCCTGCGATATCCATACTTTCTGTCCAGGCCTTTCATCGTGGGGTGCTGAAAGGCTAATGTAGATATTCTTGACATGTTCAAGGGCCGTGTAAATACGTTCAAGACCAACAGCTTGGGCTGTTGGAGAAATGGAAAAGAAGATCAATGCAAAAATTATAACAGCGGCAGCAGCTGCAAACTTTACAAAGAGTTTCATTCGTGTTGGATGAACTGCTTGCTTATCAGATAAAGATTCCGATTGCTTATGGGGCGATACTTCCACGCTAACTGGGAAACCAGCATATATATCATCCTGTTCACTTATAGATTTGTCTTTATCCTGTTGTTCAATGTTAAAACATGTGGTAACACCTGAATCCGGTCGTTCATAAATGCCATAAATTATCTTATGTAATTTCTGAGCTTCCTTCACAGAAATTACTGATTCAACGGCAGAGATAAATTGTGCAAAATTGTCGTGACTATTCTGGCTTCTATCTGCAAACAGTTGCCCTAAACGACAAAGTTGCTTGTGGCTCAGATTCAACCTCTGTATTTTCTCAAGGTCTTCGGAACAACTGGAACATTTATCCAGATGAGCTGTTATCGGGGTGGGCATATTAACCTTCAGATACTTGTCTGCAAGGCTGGGTAGGAATGGTTTTGCCGCGCTACAGTTTACCGGAACTGTTGCATAATAGAAGTGTGATTTCAGAACCTCGACTTGCATCGCGACATACTTGTCAGTTGCCTCTAACTTTTTATTGGCACAATTTTCTTCCACAAGATCTTTAAGTCGCTCAAGTTCACTCTGACAATGTTTACACTGAGATACGTGGTTGATTATCGTGTCGGGGATACTTTGCCTGGTCTTTTTACCAAGATAATCGTAATAATACCTCTTGGCCTTCTCGCAGGTATTGTTAGGATTGTCGGTTATCATTTCTAATCTCTCCCTTCTAAATGGAAGTGGTCGCGGGCCTTTCTCAGACCGACGGAAAGATATCTGCTCGCAGATCTCGATTTGACTCCCATTTTTTCAGCTATCTCTTTTATTGTATAACCGTTTTTGTACCGTAATGAAACTGCCGAGTTTTCCGTTGGGCTCAGACGCTTCCGGATCGATTCAAACATTCTTGTTATTTCTTCTACTTCTATAAGTTCTTGCTCAGGGCGTCTGTTGAAAGTGCCACGCTGTTCAGTAGCACTCCGTCGAACTCTTCTTTGATAACGCCCAATGCTTCGAACAGAATCTTTAATCTTATCAGTAATTACTTTAAATAAAAATCCTTTTATATTCCGCACATCATCCGGTATCGGCTTGGAAACCAGATGGAGAAATAAATCCTGAAATAAGTCATCGCAAAGAGCTTCGTCTCTGATATTGAATTTGATAGTTGAGCGAATGAAATTACCGTATATTGAGAATACTTTAGCAGCAAGCTCAACATTATTCGGCAGACTATTCCCTTTTTTATCTTCCCCAGGCAATCTCTCATTGCTCCAAAAACAAGGCCAAATACTATGAAATTAAATGCGAAAAGCAACATTGTTAAATAAATTATAAATATTATATAGTACAAATCCATAATCATCAACATCTAAATCCTCAGGAATGTGCACATAAAGCCGGTTTTGGGGCTTCATTACTTCTGTTCCTCAAAAGAGAACCAAACACTGTTTGGCTAAAGTGGTGGATGTTTGTCTTTTTACAACATAAATAGTCCCAGAATGGCGTTCGTTATGCTGTGCTTGACGCTTTGCTCCCAACCCAATGAAGTGGTCTATTATTTCTATAGCTACATCATAGTTAGTTGTGTTTTTGTACATCCATAAGCTAATTTTTGCGTCGCATATGCGCAGAATTGCTACCTGCGAGTTTTCACAAATACCCAGAGACCATTTACTATAATCTCCACCATTGTTTTGTATAAATCTGTCGAAAGAACGGATTATTTCTTCTTTATCTTCAGCCATCGCATTTATTTCCTGCTATCATCGGTAATTGCCGTATAACAAAAATGCGTACAGCATCCACAGCACCGTATATGTAGCCGCCGGATCGTATCAGAATGTTGACAATAAAATCGAAAAAATTAGATTTTCTGCCAAAAAACTGAACCAAGCGGCTTTGGCTCTTGCTTGCTATGACTTTGTAAACTGAGGCATTAAAGAAATGGACCATATGGTCAAAAATATTGCTTCTGGGATGCTTTATCAGGACGTTTTCGATCACTACTGTTTAATTGCGAAAACTGTCTAGTTGACTCCTGGATGGGGCAACAGATGCCTTTTGGCCGATATTAAAATTGGTGCCATTTGGTTTTCTGTAATCTTAGAGATATTAATTACATGTGCAATATCGTCAACTATTAAGCCAAAGCGATTCTCTGGTTTTTGAGAATATTCAAAAACAACGATACAAGAGGCGTCTTTAGCCCTGTTTGTATTTTTTCTGCAAAATAATTCCAAGTCAACAACGGGTATATCATCACCCCATGGTCTTATAATGCCGGCAAACCCTTCTTGCTGGTTAGTTTCCGCTTTGTGGCTATATAGCCTTGATAGGCCAATATATCTCAGTATAGCTATTTCCCCCTCTTTAAAAAATGTAAAAGTTAAGCACTTTTCTGCTTTTCCGGACACTTTATCTAAACCTTCAATCATTGCTGCACCTTTTTTGTCGAACAGAACCCTATAGTGAAGTTTTTTATGGTTTATCGCTTTTCTCTCGCGTAGTTAAGCCGCGGATGAGTACTGATTTCAATAGGCTACTATCTCCCTGCAATTTTTTGTCTTTTTACTCTATAGCCGCTACAAAGATTCTTAATGTTGATTAATTGCTTTTAATTAATCACGGACTTTTTTATTTGCTATATGTATTATTTGGATCAACTAGTGCTTAATGTATATCTTTTAGTTTAAAAGACCAACGGACCATCAATCCGATAGCCTGTTTGTCAAAATCTGTTAACTGCTACCACAAAAACTGCCACAAAATTGACAGTTTTGCTTTTTGCGAAAAAGAAAAGCCCATGCAAATTATTTTTTCGCAAGAGCTTATGATAATGGGCGATACAGGACTCGAACCTGTGACTTCCTGCGTGTAAAGCAGGCGCTCTAGCCAACTGAGCTAATCGCCCTAAAACGAAACCGCGAAAATAACCTTTTTCCACCATAAAGTCAATATCCTTCGTTATTTAAATTTAACATTTCCTCAGGATTCTCCAATTTAATCGAATATTGACTTTTAGCCTTTATTAGTGTAAATCTGGTGATTGTTCTTGGGGACGTGGTGTAACGGGAGCACACCGCGGTCGCATCGCGGAAATGAGGGTTCGATTCCCTTCGTCTCCAGTGGCCTCCAGTAGATCGTTAGAGGCAGGCTGCCTGATAGGTTGCTTATTTAAGTAATTTACTTACACCAAGCTGGGGCTGGCGAAGGTAGTGGGGTACTAAAACAAGAGGATCTGCGAATTCACCTTTAGCTGCTTTTTTTAGTCCAAGTGAATATACTTGGGTTGCGGCAGGGCACCAGTATTTTTCATCAATAAAATTGATACCCGCTGCTGCAAACTTGTCTTTGTAATAAACAAGCCCTTCACCTAAAAGCCATATAGGCTTGTTTTTGTCACTGAATTGCTCGACGAATTGCTCAGCATTCATCAGACAATCATTTATTACTTTCCTATATTTCACGCTACCTGTTTGAAATGCAATATCTGATTCGCCTTCTGTTTCCTCATATGCAGCCACAAAAAACTGTCCTCGCTTGGCATCCAGTACAGCAGCTACTCTTTGGTATTTTTCTGTAGATTCTCCATTAGACCTTAGCATATCTGCAACATTAGAGGCTATTACATCCATGGTATCAACCGAAACTATGTCGCAGCCGATGGCTAAATTCATGCTTTTAGCGAAGCTGGCAGCTATTCGAAGCCCCGTGAAACTACCTGGTCCAATCGAAATATAGACCTGCCCAACATCGCTTGGCTGATAATTATACTTCTCCAGCAGGCTGCTGACTGCTGGCAAGAGTTCCACACTATGCTTCATGGGCCCACTGAACGATATCTGCTCTAAAAGCCCAATTCCTCTGGCCAAAGCTACCGATCCTTGTCTGCCTGAGGTTTCGACTGCAACTATTACTGGTTTAAATGTTTTATTTTTGTTCATTGATTTTAGCCTTTTTTGCCGATTAAATATAGGACTATGAATGATAATTTGTTAGTTGGTATAAAGCAAAACTTTTCCTGAAAGACACTGAGTTTCGGAGATTGATAGTAATGAGAAGGACAAGAATTACAGTTGGTTTTTGTGACACGTTGAGTTTAATAGTATGTCTCAGTGTCTTGGCAATTTTAATAAGCATATTTTGTCAACCTGCTATTGCAGAAATAGAGCTGCTGGACAAACACCAGATGATTGAAACTGCAGCAAGAAACTGGGTCGCGATAGCAGAATCTCAATATCAGCGGTCTATGTTTTCTCAAGCAAAGGCATCATTGGAGAGGGCACGACAGCTTTATCCATACCTTGACCAGAAACAGCAAATACAGATTGCCGAATTGCTCAAGAAGGTCAATTCTGTTGCAGGGCAAAAGCTGGCAATATTAGCTAAAGTTCGAAAAGCAAAAACTATGAGCAATGGTCGCGAATTGCTTCAAGCTAAAGCATATCTTGAAGAAGCTGTCAAAAGCAGAATGATTAGTGAATCAGAAAAAAGCAATATCAGCGTAATTCTTCAAAATATCAATGTTAGGATTAAAGAGCAGAAACGCTCGATGACTGGGTTATACAAAACCAGTCGCAAGCATTACAAAAAAGGCAACTATGATCAAGCCCAAGCCGGTTTCATAGAAGTCGCAAAAAGTGGCCTCTACGTGCCCAAAATGGGTAAATCCGCAGAGGAGTATCTCGAATTAATAAAAGAAAAAACTGATGAATTTATGTTTCTTGAAAAGCCGGAAAAGGTATCTCCTGTATGGGCAAAACCGAATATTAAAAAGAACGATGAGGAAATTACTGAGTCTGAAAAACCTATAATGATACAAAAAGAAGTTAAAGCAGTATCTGAAAAATCAGCTAATCAAAAAATTGCCAATCCTGAGCGTTTTGGCAACACTAAGAATAACAGCAATGGTAGTAATAATATTAAATATAGTTACATTAGTGCTGTTATTCGTGATGCTGAAGTCAACGTAGTCAGTTTGACTCATCAGGGAGAATTCGATCAGGCTAAAGCTATTGTAAAAAACACTCATAACATCGTCAAAAAGTACAGATTTGATGTTGATGAGCTGTTTTATGAGCAGAGTCGTCAAAAGCTCCTCGCCATTTCCAGATTGATATTAATGCGGGAAAAGAACCAGCAAAATCTATGATATACCAGTTATTTAAACCGCATGACAACGCCTCTGAAAGGAATTTGCAATAAATTTTCTTTGAACTTGAGTCTGGATTCTGCTATAATACCATCTCTTCAAATGGGGTTTTTAGGCCTCTAAGTGGGCTTTTGAGGTCAAAAGTTGATTAATTCGTGCGGTGATTACACCGAAGATATATGATAGAAAAGAAAAGCTGATTTTTATTGTGTTTTTTTTTGCCCATGATTGGAGAGCTTTGAGCTAGCGAGTCTTATATTAAATGAATCACAACGTCTTGTGGTTAAATAATATAGGACGACTCCATATACCCCTTTAGAGGGGCTCAAAATGCAATTTTTTGCTTGCAAAAGTGGCGTTTTCTGGATAAAATAATAATCAGCGAAGGTTTACCCTTCTTAAACTGTGGGTGGTTTTAGGACGGGTGGGTGATAAAAAAATTGTGCTTAATTAACATTTTCCTTTTCTTTAAGGAGGACAGTGCTTTGAATCTGTCAAATCTTACATTCAGAACGAGTCGTCTAAACAAACTTTGTAGCTTTATTATCTCACTGCTTATTATTGCCATGATAGTTCCTGCTGTCAGTGCAAAGAACAACAGCGACGAAAGGCAGAAGATCGTACAGCAGGTCGCCGCCAAGTGGATGCAGATCGGCGAGGATAAATATGATAACGGTTATTACCAGGCTGCTGAAGAGGCTTTACTAAGGGCGAAAGTTTACGAGGAATATCTTTCCTCATCTGAACGCAAAAAGCTCCAAAAGCTCCTGGAAAAGACGCATTCGGCTTCAGCAAAGCAAAGGGCTAAGGATCAAGAGCAAGCTGAACAAACACTATCACCAATGCAGATGAGGATTGCCCAGATATACAACAACAGTGTTGATGCTTATAACGCTGGCGATCTTGAAAAGGCACGTGAAGGATTCCTGGAGGTAGCAAAGAGCAATTTGATGATAGCTCCTGCAGGCAGCCGTGCAGAAGATTATCTTGCCATGATAGATGCTCAGTTGATGGAAGACGCTGTCAAGGTTGATGAAAACTCTGCGATGGTTGAAAAGGAACTATTTGGTGCCGCTGACGAGGTCGCCACTGAAGCAGGTATTGGGATGGTTGAGACAGAACTCCAGATAGTTACTGATACAACTATCAAACCTGAACCTGTCATAGAAACGGGCAAAAATGGTGGTTATATTGATGTTATCAAGCGCAGGCAGGCATTGCTTCGTTCTTATACAAAGTCAGTTGTCAGTGATGCTATTGCAAAAGCCGAGGCATTTAAGAGTGAAAACAAATTTGCAGAAGCGCTAAAATCTATTGACTATGCTCAGAGCATTGTTAACAGGAATCAATTCCAACTCGGCCAGCAACTTGCTGAACAATACAATATGGAATTAAAAGACGTCAGAAGTTCAATTAACACTGCAAAACAGGCGTATCAGGATAAAATTGACGAAAATGCCAGAATTCAAGCTCAAATAGATGCTGAAAAAGCTCGCATAGGAGCTGAAAATGAGCGAAAAGAAAGAATCAAAGAGTTAATGGATAATGCAATTCTGCACCAAAGTCAGCAGCGATATGAAGAGGCACTGGGACAGTTGCACAGCGTATTGGCAATTGATCCTTTGCATCAGGAAGCTTTGATTCTTAAGGATACACTTGAAGATACAGTCGCATTTAGGGAGCAGCTTGAAGTGATCAAGGAAAGAGAGAAAGAAAGGGCAGAACTTTTAATGAACGTTTCGGAAAGTGGAATCCCGTGGGCCAACGAAATAACTTATCCGAAGAATTGGCACGAAATCTCCGAGAGGCGAGATTCAGAAGATGTAATTGGTCAGGACCCGGCCACGGCGAGAATATATGAACAACTTGAGCAGATAGTAGATCTTTCTGATTGGAACAGAGATATGTCACTTTCTGACGCTATAGAGATTTTAAGAAATGTGTCAGAGCCGCCTATTCAGATTTTTGTTAACTGGAGAGACCTTGAAGACAATGCTGACATTGATCAGGAAACACCGATAAACATGGATCCTCTCCCTTCGATTAAGCTGTCTCTTGCCCTAAGACTGCTTTTAGACGCGGTTTCAGGTGGTTTTGTAGATTTAGATTATAGTGTGGAAAATGGCATTATTACAATTGCTACTATCGAGCAGATTTCAACTGAGTTGGTAACATTAGTATATGATGTGACTGACTTGGTCCAGAGACCTGCAAATTATCAAAGCAGTACATCATCCAGAGGAGGCGGTAGTGGAAGTAACGTAGAGGAATCTGGAGCTCAGTTTGATGATGACGACGACGACGACGATGATGATAGCGAAAGAAGAGATGAAAGAGGCGCCCAAAGGACAAATTCTTTAATTCAGCTGATACAAAATACTGTTGAGCCTGACAGTTGGTCTATTGTTGGTGGTCCAGGTGAAATAACAAGTTACAGCCGTCGTCTCCTCAGTATCCGTCAGACGCCGGAAATTCATACTGAAGTAAGTAAACTGCTTAAGGAGCTTCGTAAGGCTCATGGTTATCAGATTGCTATCGAGGCCAGATTTTTAACTGTCCAGGAAAACTTCCTTGAAGAAATTGGATTGGATTTAGATTTTGTCTTTTCACCCGGCGGAAAATTCACTGATATCAGTTTCACAAACAGCTCTGCATTACTTGCTGAATCTATTAGTACTGGTATTCAGGGTACATTAGGTGGTTCATTAGTGTCTTCGATTTCTGGAGGTTATGGAACAATATTGGATAACCTGCAGGTTAGCTTTTTACTGAATGCTTCACAGGCACACACAGATACCACTTTGCTTACTGCACCCAAAGCGACTGTATTAAGTGGCGAATCGGCCACTTTCAGGTCTCAGAGGTATCTTCTATATGCAGGCGATATCGATGTTGAATCAAGAGAGCCGAGTGAACGAACAAGTTCTGTGCAAATTAACTACGACACAAGAAGAATAAGGTCTGGTACAATCCTTAACATCACTCCAACTCTTAGTTCTGACAAGAAACATGTATTGTTGAATATTAATGTGCAGTTAAGTGACTTTTTGGGCTTTAGGAAGCAGGTAATAGATGTTCCATTATTCGGTGATTTGGGTGGTGGTGATGAATTCACTCTTGAGTTCCCGGAAACCGAAGTTTCTCAGGTAAGAACAAGGGTAAGTGTTCCTGATGGTGGAACTTTACTGCTTGGCGGGCAAAAGCTCAGTGCTGAAACCGAAAGGGAAGCATCTGTACCTGTCCTCAGTCGGATACCTGTGGTTGGAAGGTTATTCGCAAATCGAAGCAAGGTAAAAGATAATAAAGTGCTGCTGATTCTTGTCAGGCCGACCGTTATTATACACGGTGAAGCTGAAGCAGATGCTATGGCCGCGCTGGAGAATGAATTTTAAGTTTTATATTAGTGAAATGCTATATGGATATAGAGTTATTAGGCTGTGTTTTTAGCCTGTTGGAATAAGGTTTTAGTATAAATGTATCCTGGGGTGGGATATGGATAATAGTTGTTTATGACCCATAGACCTTGTGAAAAATGTAAAGTGTTTTCATAAGGCCCTGAAGGGATGTTGACAGAAAGGATATACCGTGAAAAAAATACTATATGTTACCTTAGTATTATTATCAATCGTGTTTACAGGTCTTGCTAATAATCAAGGAAATGCTGTATCACGTACAAGCACTGTAGTCGGCATAAATGCATTGGATAACAGTACAATAAAGGTATTGCCCAAGACACGCGGATCCAATGGTTTTGCTGCACTTTCTCAACAGAGCCCGTTTGTTAGAATGGCTAAGAAAAATGAACATCTGTGTTCATTAGGGGCACCTGAGAATTATTATTTTTCTGTCAATACTGTTGTGCCTGGTGATCCAAAAACTACTGCCCAGAACTTTATTTATGAACAAAAAGAAATATTTGGGATTACAGGTAGTGAGGTGGATTTTTCTTCTAAAAGAAGTAAGAGAAAAAATGGCAAAAACTATGAGCGATTTCAGCAGACTTATTCTCAAATCCCTGTTTATGGTGCAGAATTTCTTGTTCAATTAGACGATTCTGGAGGAGTAGAGTATGCGTTTTGTGATATCATGACTGACACCAGCTTACTGGATGACGGGCACATTTCTACAACTCCTGCTATTTCAGCGTATGATGCTGAATGTACTGCTTTAGAGAAGTTGAGCCAGGAAAACCCAGCGTATCAACTGGATTCTCTTGATCCTAAGTTGATGATATTTCATCCCGAAGTAATTGGTAATGTTGGTCCGACAAAACTGATCTGGTACACGGAAGTCAAGAGCACCCATGCTTATAATGTGGACGAGGTTGTTTTGGTTGATGCGCATTCAGGCCAAATCTCGATGCGTTTTTCTCAAATCAAGCATATCAAAGAAAGGCAAGTTTACGATTCAAGTAATAGTACTGATAACCCGGGTACTTTGTCACGTTCTGAAGGAGAAGCACCTATCGGTAATCAAGACGTCGATGACTGTTATGATTATTTGGGCGACACATATGATTTCTATTTCAATGAACATGGGCGTGACAGTATTGACAATGCGGGTATGATCCTAAGTGCGACTGTCCGTTTTTGTATGTTTGAGACAGATTGTCCGATGCAAAATGCATTCTGGAATGGCTCGCGCATGTTTTTTGGCGAGGGTTT
Source organism: Sedimentisphaerales bacterium (assembly GCA_028282745.1). Classification (GTDB taxonomy): domain Bacteria; phylum Planctomycetota; class Phycisphaerae; order Sedimentisphaerales; family Anaerobacaceae; genus JANQHJ01. The sequence goes on from JANQHJ010000100.1 coordinate 11,727, forward strand.
TGCAACCGATGATATTACAGCACATGAGCTTACCCATGGTGTAACACAATACGAATCAAATCTCATATATATGAATGAGTCTGGCGCAATTAATGAATCATTTTCAGATATGTGGGGCGAATGGGTTGACTTGACTAACACAGGTGGCAACGACTCTCCGTCTGTAAGATGGCTATTGGGAGAAGACATCGGTGCCATCAGGAATATGGCTGATCCTACCCAATTCCAGGACCCTGACAGCAAGTGTAGCCCTTTCTGGTATGCTGGTTCTGGTGATAATGGCGGTGTACATACCAACAGCGGTGTTGGTAATAAGCTTTGCTATCTGCTTACAGATGGCGATATCTTCAAGGATGTTGAAATACAGGGGATGGGAATTTCCGCTGCGGCAGAGCTTTTCTATGAAGTCCAGACAAATCTTCTAATACCAGCATCTGATTACGCAGATTTACACATTGCCGTGACACAGGCGGCAATTAATCTGGGGTGGACTCAGCAAGAAAGGCTGAATCTTGAATATGCGTGTCTGGTCACAGAGCTAAGTAAATGTTTTGATCCAGCTGATCTTATCGATAATATTCCGCCGTATCCCGATCCTGCAGAATGGGCCAGTTGGGGTCAGCCTGTACAGACCGGTGTACAAACTATAATTATGGAAGCTAAAAGAGCTGTTGATAACCGGGGTGGCGAGGTTGAGTATTACTTTGAATGTACTACCGATTCAAGTTTTGATAGTGGGTGGCAGTCAAGTACCGTTTATAATTCTACTGGATTGCAGGCCGGTACTGAATATGCTTTTAGGGTACGGGCCCGTGATGAAGCAAATAATATTACAGAATGGTCTTCTGTAGAATCTGCTAATACGGATTCTACCTCCGACCAATCGCCTCCTTTTACTGATCCTCCGCGATGGCTTCATAAACCAAGCAAGCTTGTATTTGATCCTCCTAGTAATATTACTCTTACTATGATGTCATGGCCGGCCTTTGATGAAAGTGGGGTCGAATATTGGTTTGAAATGGTTACTCCTGATGGAAATGGCGGCTGGATAGCTGATGTCAATTCGGGATGGTCGGTATTAAGGTACTGGAGACCGGATCAGGCCACGACAGGTTTTATTGCTGGCAATACTTACCATTTCAGATTCAAGGTTCGTGACAGGTCAGCACAGAATAATGAGACAGCTTTTTCTTCTGTAGAATCTGTCACGCTTGTACGAGATCCGCAAGTTATTACTGTTCCCGGCCAGTACCAGTCTATACAGGATGCGATAGATGCTGCGGCTCCTTCAGGCGATATTGTTGTAGTCAGCCCTGGTACTTATACAGGCCCGAGAAATAACAATTTGGATTTCGATAGTAAAAAAGTTACAGTTCGAAGTACGGACCCAAATAACTTAGTTACGGTTAATACTACAATTATTGATGGTAGTGGTATTCGCAGGGCATTTGATTTTAGTAAAAGCGAAGGGCCTGATTCTATTGTCGCCGGCTTTACTATTACTAACTGTGCCAATCAGGGAGCTGATACAGATACAGGTGACCCTAATAATCCTATACCTCCTGGGCCCGGATTGGGTGGCGCTATCATTTTTACAAACAATTCCAGTCCTACGATTAAAAACTGTATTATTAATAACTGTTATGCTATGGGTGGAAATTCTACAGACCCTAATGGTGGTAATGGAGCAGATGCTTTAGGCGGTGCGTTATACATCGATAGCGGCTGTCATCCAATCATACAGAATTGTGATATATCTGGCTGTTATGTTCAGGCTGGAACTGCGGTCAATGGTTCACCTGGTTCAGCAATGGGCGGTGCAATTAATGTTAATTCCGGGGCCAATCCAAAAATTATTGACTGTACTATTACGTCTTGCACAGCAGACACTGGAACCCCTGTATTATTCAGTGAGGGAGGAGGAATTTATTGGGATTTATCAGTGGCAACCTCTTCATGGGATCCTAATATTATTACTGGCACGGATATAGTTTCAAATTATGCTGAAGATGATGGTGGTGGTATATTTTTTACCGATGCAAGCGTGCCTGTTAATCTTAGAAATTGCAGAATACATCAGAATTATGTCACACAGGGTGATGGTGGGGGAATTGCATATTCTCATGGAAATGTATTAACCATTTCCCAAGGCAGTGTTATTTCAGAAAATTCCGCTGATACCTGGGGTGGTGGTATTGTTGTGGGGGAAATTTCAAGTACATCTTTGGATGCGAGCTTAGTGATTGTTGATTCGCAGATAAGAGGTAATACAGCCCAGTTCGGCGGGGGTATTTACGCTAACAAAACAACAATAGACGTGAACGGCAGTGATGTATCCGAGAACATCGCTAATGAAGGTGCTGGTATTAATAGCAGTTATTCTGATGTAACAATTTATATGAGTGATTTTAATGGTAATAATGCTGACGCTAATTTGATAATTGGTAATTCGGGTACAGGTGGTGCCTTGGCGCTATGGGATTCGAATATCGTAATTACGAGCTGTGAATTCAAATCGAATGTAGCCGCTGGTATCGATGGAATGGGTGGCGGTATTTATATTAGTGGTAAAAGCCTGCTGCCGTCGATTATAACCAATTGTCTGGTTGTAAACAACGAAGCTGAAAATGAAGGTGCTGGTATATTCTGCCATCTTGGTGCTCTCGTTCAGCTTAATAATTGTACCATTGCTGACAATAATGTAACTTCGCCTGTTGGTATAGGTGGTGGTGTTGCTTGTGCCGAACATTCCTCTTATATCCAGGTTAATAACAGTATTCTATGGAACAACTATGCGGGAGAAGGGCCTCAAATTGCTGTCGGTAGAAAAGACAGCTCGATATTTGATCCTCAGGCCATAGTTGATGTGTGGTATTCTGATGTTCAGGGCGGGGAATCTGACGTTTATATTGAAGATAACAATCCTTATGTTGCTGCATATTTTCTCATGGGCAATCATGATGTTGATCCGCTTTTCACTAACGTTAGAGTTGATGAATCAGGTAATATGATACAGGATTATTACCTTAGTAACGCACAGGCCGGCCAACTCGAAGACAGCCCGCTTATTAACATGGGGGATGGTTCTGTTGATGACCTTGTTAATGTCGTCGGCTATCCTGTTTCAACAAGAACAGATCATGTCGCAGATGTATGTGAAGTTGACATGGGTTATCACTATTCGGCTTCTATCCAGCCAGAGTATTACTTGCTTACTATTACCGTTGATAAACCTGGAAATGTTGCACTTGAAGGGTATTTGCGTGCCCATACTTTTGATTTTGATATTATTGCAGGGGATGAGCCTAATAGCATATTAGTTAAGCAGGGTACGGTTGTAAAGCTAACGGCAATGCCTAATAACAATTTTGTTGTTGGCACGTGGCAAGGTACTGATGACGATACCTCTACTGATCCCTGTAACACTGTTTTAATGACTACTGATAAAAATGTAATCCTGTCGTTCTTGCCTGATGGAATGTTTTATCTAAATACAGAGGTTATCTCTGGCAATGGTAAAATATTCTATATCGATGGCCAGGATAACAAAGTTCAGCATCCGGGAACAACTATCCATTTAGCTGATGAACTGGTTAAGTTAGTTGCGGAACCGGATGTCCTGACAGATGTTACACATTGGACAGGTACTGATAACGATACGACTATTTTGCGTGAGATCGTCATAAAAATTGATTCTAACAGGGACGTACAGGTAGCCTTTAGAACACCGGATATACTTCATGTCCCCGACGATTACACTATTATTCAAACTGCTATTGAAGAAGCTCAGCCCGGTGATATCGTTAAGATCGCACCCGGAGAATACCAGACAGAGTATGTTACTGCGTATTTAATTGATGGTAAACCAATTGTACTTACAAGTGAGGACCCTGAAGATCCTTGTGTAGTTGCCGAGACTATCCTTCGTAATGGTTTGGAGATTTTAAATGTTGACCGCAGTTGCAGGATTCTCGGTTTAACTTGGGCTAATTTCGGATGGAGCCCTCCTGATGGCAGAAATGGTAATACGCCGCAAAATCCTTTGGCAGATGGTGAGAATGGGAATCCATCTTACGGTGTTGCTATATTGTTGCACGAAGACTATGTAGATATTATTGATCCACCCAATATTGGCTCATCTCCTTATATTAAAAATTGTGTTTTCAGGAACATTTCTGCTGTAGGAAGTAATGGAGGTAATGGCGGAGTCGTAAATGGCCAACCTGGCGATGGTGGCTGGGGTGGTTGGGCCCAGGGTGCTGCTATTTCACTTGGCTCTGAAAGTAATCCCAAAATAGAAAATTGCAAATTCATTAACTGTTCTGTTACTGGCGGTGATGGTGGTAATGGTACTAATCCACCAAATGCTGGACGAGGAGGTATGTGGACCCAGACATATCTTGGTTCTGATGGCTGGGAATATGGCCCATACGTAGAATTTACCAGGTACACAGGTCGGGGAGGTGCCCTGTATGTTGAGGTAAATAGTACTCCTGAAATTATTAACTGTGAATTCACCGATTGTGTTGCTATGGGCGGAGCCAGCGGGCAGGGTGGTGGACCGGTATCTCCTAACAGATATTATAGAAACAATCGATATGGTGGCGCGGTTTACTGTGCTGAAGGTAGTAGCCCAGTCTTTACTGGTTGTAAATTTACTAACAATGTTGCCGATATCAATGGCCCCGCGCAATGGCATGATAATCGAGGGAACCCCGCACCGGCATTTTCTTATCACGACTTTTTGAGTTATGGCGGTGCCGTGGCTTTCGCCGGTTCATCGGTTCCAACATTTATTGATTGCAACTTTACTAATAATTCCTCTACGATCGGTGGTGGTATGTATTGGGCTGATTGTAATCCTGAATTATACAACTGTGATTTCAATGACAACACTGCTTATCACGGTGGAGGTATATTATGCATTGGAGGTTCAGGAAGAATTGATCATTGCCGCTTTACTTCGAACAGCGCGTCATTTGTCGGTTCGTACGGTGGAGCAGTAGCCTCTATAGGTGCTGATACTCACATCATAGATTCTCAGATGATAGATAATTATGCTAATGCTGGTGCAGGTATGTACACATCCAGTATGAATATCATAGATCCTAACAGTGAAGAGATTCCTGCATTGAATAAAATTACGATAAGAAATTGTCTTTTTGCCGATAATAAAGCATTGTCATCAGGTGCTGGATTGTCGGTCAACTGGCATTCATACGCAGATATTGACCTTTGTACTTTTGCTGATAATGCTGTTTTGGGCAGCGGTCCTGGCGGCGGTGTTGAAAGTACTTATGGCAGCTTTGTTTCGATCAATGATAGTATTATCTGGAATAATTCTGCTGGAAATGGCAGGCAGATTGCTGTTTATCCCGAAGCTACTCCTGCTGCGGCAGTTGTTGAGTATAGCAATGTTGAAGGAGGCGGTATAATTGGCCTTAATGTTAGAGTAGATACTGGTAATATATTTGACTATGCCCAGAACACAAACATTAATGATGATCCTTTATTTGTCAGCAGCCCGGTGGGCGATTATTTCCTCTCACAGAAAGCTGTTAATGGGCAAAACCAGGATAGTCCTTGTATCGACATTGGCAGTGATTTTGCTATTGATCTCGGCATGAATGAAAGGACAACAAGGACGGACCAGCAATATGACAGGGGGCTTGTCGATATGGGATTTCATTATCCATTTGCCGGTATTGATGTCATTTGCAAAGTATGCGATCTGTTATTTGACGGTAAGATCACACTCTTTGACCTGGATTACTTTGCTCTTAGATGGCTTAACGATGATTGCAGGGAAGGCAATAACTGGTGTGAGGGAGCCGACTTTAACTTCGATACAAATGTTGATTTGTTTGATCATGCATATTTTGCTCAATGTTGGCAGATGGAAGATAAAACGCCGCCGATACCTAATCCTTCAACCTGGTATAAGGCTCCCGCTGCTACTCATTCGGGTATTGAAATGCACGCTGATGCCGCATGGGATGCCTGGTGGGGCAGCCATGAAGATGGTTATATTGAATATTACTTCAAATGCACCTCAGATTCGAATTTCGATAGCGGCTGGATAGACAGTAATTCTTATGAGCCTCCAGGTCTTGTAAGGGGCCAGGAATATACCTTTAAGGTTAAGGCGAGAGACGGTTCAGGAAATGAAACTGTCTGGTCTAATATACGCGGTGTTAAAGCCGGCGATCCGGTAGTGCTCGTTCCAGATCCTCTTACCTGGGCCCAGATACCTGTAGCTATTAGTGAATCTGTCGTGAGAATGGAAGCTGATCAGGTTACTGGCGCTTCTCCAATTGAATATCTGTTCATTAACCAGACTACTGGAGAGGACTCGGGCTGGCAGTCAAGTGCTGAGTATGAAGAAACTGGCCTGACGCCGAATACCCAATATACCTATGTTTGTGTGGCGAGACATCCTGATAGCGATACTTACACAACTCAATCTGAACCGATCACAGTTACTACGCCTCTACCGGGAGTTGCGGATGTCACCCCGCCAATTCCGCTCAAAGCGTCATTTGATTCGGGGCCGGTTGTACAGGCATTAGGTGATGGTTATTACCATACAATGACTGCTGTTACTGCTACTGAAGAGCAGGAAGGTGGCACACCTCCGGTATGGTATAAATTCTACTGTGAGGAATCTGGTTTCAATAGTGGCTGGCAGCTAAGTCCAACATATAGCGTTAGGATTTCGACATTGAATCAATGGGGACAATTATTCTGGCAGGTACAGACACGCGATAGCGTAGCACCTTTCCCGAATGTTGGTCAGATATCTGATAAACGAAATGCGTTTGGTCAGGTTATACCTGTCCCGTAACAAAAACAATAACTCGGTTTTTATAGAAAAAACCTCGGGCTTTTAGCCCGAGGTTTTTTTGTTGTGCTGCTTAATAGATACTTATTTAACTTTGTCTAACACAGCCTTATAACCAAGCTGCATCATCAGGTTGTCAAGAACAACCATTGCTGTAAAGTTTTCCGCGATTGGCCAGATACGTCCAACAATAGTGGGGTCGCGTCTTGTAATAGCCTCGAGCTTTTTGTTTTCGAGGGTGTATTTATCAATGGTTACTTGTGGCTTGGCGATAGTCGGCGTAGGCTTAACGGCAATGCGGGCTACTATTGGCTGGCCTGTTGACAAACCGCCTGTAATTCCGCCTGCCTGGTTCGACTGAAACTTGACCTGGCCGTCTTCTGAATAGATCTGGTCGTTTGACTCGGCTCCTGTCATATCCTTAACAGCCATGCCGGCTCCGATCTCAACAGCCTTAACGGCTCCGATGCCGACGAGCTTACCAAGCTGGCTGTCGAGTCTTTCAAAGCACGGCTCGCCAAGGCCTGCAGGAGCTCCCAGAACCACAACTTCACATATGCCGCCTGATGAATCACCAGTCTCGGTGATCTTGTTACAGGCATCGACCATATCATTGGATACATCGATGTCGGGACAATTGACTATGTGATGAACACCGTACTTTTCTTTGATCTCTTCAGGTACGATCTTAGGTGCCTTATCCCTGATAGCATCAATTTCCTGCTCGATTTCTGCGAACACCTTGCATTTCTCAAGATAACGCATATCCATATGCACTCTGCCGCTCTCATAAACTTCCTGGTAGAACGGATCGTAATCCCATCTCATCTGTTTATATCTGTTGGTGTAATCCAGAATAGCCTGGTAATCCATCTCTGGACATTTAACACCAGCAGCCTCTTTGATGTAAGAGAATATCTCGATACCAAAGCTCTTTAGCACTTTCTTAGCCACGTACCCGGCTGCTACGATGGTTGCGGTTCTTCTGCCACTGAAGAATCCCGCCCCGATAGCGTCATCATCAGGCCCATACTTCATGAAAGAAGCGTAGGATGCGTGACCCGGACGAGGTGTCCGGTTAGTATCCTGGTACTGCTTAATATGTATGAAGTGCCTGTCGAGATTCGGGATAACGATAACCATCGGTGTGCCGTTGGTATGATTCTTATTACCAGCGCCCTGAATCGTATCCTCGACATTGATGCCCGAATAGATAATGGGCAGATCGGGCTCCTTACGAGGACTCGAAAGCTCATCGGCTCCCGGCTTTCTCAGAAGAAGATCGCCGTAGATCTCTTTTTCACTAAATTCCATTCCTGGCGGATTGCCGTGTATCATAGTCGTCAGACCTTCCTGATACGAACCGCCCGCCACCGTCACTTGAAACATTCTACCTGTATGACAACCTAACATAGTTCGTAAAATCTCCTAAAATTAATAATAACGAAGAATTCCGAGCCAGACAGTATACACTATTTGTGAAAAATTTCAAATCTTTCCCAAAAATCTGGAAAACTCTTTGCCACACACCCCGGATTCTCGATTTGCTGATCCCCGGTAACCAGCCCAGCCACCGCAAAGCTCATAGCTATCCGGTGGTCATTATGCGGATCGATCCGTGCCCCATGGGCATCTTTTGTGCCTTCAATAGATAGCGAATCTTCATCGCATCGGGCCTTTACGCCCATTTTAGCCAGTTCTGAGACCATTACGCCCAATCTGTCACATTCCTTATGGCGCAGATGCCCGATGTCCGTCAATCTGCTTACCCCATCTGCAAAGGCGCACGCAACAGCCATCGGAGGCACCAGGTCTGGGATATCACTCATGTCATGTTCTATTGCCTTTAAAGGCCGTCCGGAAACAGTAATACATCTGCTGCCTTGCTCAACTTCGCATCCCATCTTTTTCATAAGCTCGACAAACTCACTGTCGCCTTGCCGGGTGTCCTTGCTGAGATTTGTAACGGTTATCTTGCTCTGGCAGATTGCAGCTGCCAAAAAGAAGAACGATGCACTGCTGTAATCACCTTCTATATTTATTGTTTGACCTTGGTATTTACCCTGCGGTACAGTCATTATCTTGTAATTATCATTCTTTGCCTTGATCCCGAACTGCTCCATAATCCCAAGGCTAATATCGAGATAAGGCTTCTCCGTCATCTCATCGAGACAGTTTATAGTAACAGGCTCTTTCGAGTAGGGTGATGTTATCACGATCGAGCTGAAATACTGTGAAGTTTTACTTCCCTGCATATTAACTTGTCCGCCGCCGATACCTCCGCCTGCAATTCTAATAGGCGGAAATCCTTCCTCTGATAAATACTCTATCGAGCATCCTAACTGCCTCAGTCCGTCAACGACTTGACCAATAGGCCGCTCTGTTATTCTCTTAGCACCTGTAAGAATGACGGGGTTTTGGGATAGACAGCTTACACTGCTGAGAAAATTCATCCCCACCCCTGACTCACCTACATTGAGTTGCTCTGCAATGGGTGTTAATTCTCCGCCTGTCCCCTCAACGACTATTTCGTCGGAGCCCATTTTAATCTTAACGCCTAATCCCTCAAGGCATCGTATTACATTAAGCTGGTCTTCGCCCAGAAGGGGTTTTTGAATTACTGTTTTACCCTCTGCCAAAGCTCCTATTATCAATGCCCGAAGCGTATGTGCCTTCGCTGCCGGTGCCTCGGCTGTCACATCAAGATTACATATCTTATCTACTGTTTTCATCAATCTTATATCATTTAGCAGCGTTCGACACGAACGCTCAATTTAGTTTTGAAAAAATAGCTTACCATACAAAGTTAAAAATTCACACAAAAATTAAAAGCCGCCATACTGGCGACTGCTAAATAAAAAATGGTATCTTTGGAAAACTTGATTTATCTGTTATTCTAAACTAAAATTTCCTTTTATTACTATTGTATAATAGCGGGAATCTTATGGTTATTGCTTATCATGTTATTTTCACAACTTATGGTACATGGCTGCCAAATGATCCAAGAGGATCATATTCTAAAGGTGTTTACAGTGAACAATTGAAACGTTTCGGTGAAATTAAATATGGCAGGCAATATCCTCAGCCTGGTAAACAAAGTTTGAAAAAGTTCTGGAAAGCATCAAAAAATCAGACTATGAATCCGCCTTTTTTTATAAATGATAATACGCGCCTTTTAATAGCTGACGCTTTTAGTCAGGTGATTGAACGACTAAATGTTAAAGTTGTAGCTTGCGCAATCATGAATGATCATGTACATATCGTTATTCTTAGGACCCGTTACAAAATCCAGTATATTGTTAATCAACTGAAAGGTGCTGCAACCCGAAAGATAGATATGAAACGTACACTCTGGACAAGAAGTTTTTGGAAGGTTTTCATTGATAGTAGAGATGACCTAAAGATGACCATCGAGTATGTTAATGCTAATCCTGTAAACAGTGGATTTAATCCTCAATCATGGGATTTTGTTCAGCCGATTGATTTATAATCCTGAACATTCAGCAGTATTCGGCATTAATACTCATTGAAGAAAAATATAAATATGAAACTATTTAGCAGTCGCCGTTACGGCGACTTATTGTAATTTCGTACTTAATATTGGGATATTTTGTAAATATAGCTTGGCTAGTAAAAGCAGATTCCTGTTGAAATTTATCCTTGCCAAGGCAGCAATTATTCGGATGCGATCTGTTCTGGTTCGAGGTGATTCAAAAACACACTAATGTCATTGACATCTATATCGCCGTCTTCGTTCACATCACCTATGATATACTGTTCCGGCCTTATCTTGAATTCTCTTATTCTATCAGTCAACATCATTAAATCTTCGATATCAACCGTGCCGTCATAGTTAAAATCACAAGTCTTTTCTTTACCCCCTGTTGCTTTATCGGTCACTGCCCAGGCGATGGCATAATCATGCTTTTCTACCTCTGGCTCATTAACATCATCTGCGAAAGAAACGGCCAGCTTGTACTCGTTGTAATTAACATCGGCGGCGAAGTAAATATGCTCGACATTATCGACCTTGCTGTCACTATAATCTAACATAACATCGGCATTTTCCTCTTGGCTATCTATACCCCAAAGCTCAAGCCTTATATCGACATCTTTATCGCAAAGTCTCTCAAAAGGATATTTATTACTATAATGTCTGTTGAAAGCTACCGTAGCTGTTATCATTTTATCGTTCGGCTCATTAACTTCGAATTGGTATTCATTTTTTGTTTCAAGTCTAACTTGTCCGAAATCCCATCCGGTATTCGACACAACGCCGGGCTCATACTGCCCAGCCATAAGATTCGAATAAGCCCTCACACTATCCAACATTCCCGCCCCTTGCAAAAGATCCAGCGGTGCCGAATGATCGTCATCTTTTGTGACCTTACCTTTATGCCAGTAAGGCAGCTTCTTGGCGGAATTGACCAGGATAGCTTTCATAACTTCCGGTGCAATAGCAGATGCTAAATTAGGCTTGGATTTGATCTTTTGCTGTAGCAGGGCGATTGTCCCGGTCACCATTGGTGTTGCAAAACTCGAATAGTTTCCGCATTCAAGATACTCATCAACTGTTCCCGCAAGCGCCGCCTTACTCAAGACAGGTGCTACAAGGTCTGGCTTACATCTCATATCCGACGTCGGCCCGCAGCTCGTATCATTCGGCTCTGCTACTGAAATTTCGCTGCCGTTTATTTTTGCTGCCACTCCTACACCTATTACATTTGTCCCAGCTGCCGGATATAACGGCGGGTCGTGTGCCCTGGCTCCGTTACCGATACCAGCGACAACCACAATACCGTGTTGCTCGACCATCACTTCGAGTCCTCTTGTCCACCAGTCTTCGAATACACTACCCATACTCGCCGATAGAATGTCAACTTCAGGCGAGATGTTATTGAATACATATGTTTTTAAAAAGTGCCAGAACTCGAACACTTCTCCATTTGATTTAGAAGCGACTCCTTTAAACTCAGGTTTATTAGCGTCGGCCCCAAAGATTATCGAGCATACAGCAGTACAGTGTTCTGAAATACCAATGTCCATGTGACCTTCGTCGTTTAATTGAAGTTTGGCATTATCAAAACAAACATGGTCAATATCAGGCTGGTAATCGTTTTGAGGTTCACCATCTATATAAGTGATGCTGCGGGAGATGATGCCGATGTTGACACCGGCACCGGACAGATTAGGGTCAATCTGCCTCAGTTGTTTGATACCAGCCGGGCTATCAGCCTGTACACTCGCTGCTGCCGTGCCAGCCAGTATTATCAACACAATTAGGCCCGATACTATGCGGGCGCATTTCTCCATCCCATCACTCCTTTGGCCTCATGAGGATATTTGATCCGATTTTCATAGCCATATAAGTTCGCAAACCAGCAGTCTTTCCGGCTGCCTGGACCCTACATAATGGTACCAGAATTTGACCTTTTTTTCAAGTTAATTGAGCCACCGCAAAACCCTAAAATACAGTCTAAGGGCCTGTTTTTCAAGGCTTTTATGAGACCTAACTGAATATTAATAATGTATTTCGAAAGAACCACAATTTGACTTTTTTTTCCAATTTCAGCCGCTGATTTTAACCGCAATATTTCTTGTCAATATCCCCAACTTGTACGTTGAATGCCCCCTTTTTTTAGCCGATATAAAGGCGGTTAGATTCTTTAAAATTAGGATTCATTGGAATGGAAGAAGTTATTATGCTGCTGGGCGAAAAGCCCCGAAAAGTACTGGAATATATACACGACAACGGCATCGCCGTCAAGGTATCCTTCATGTCGCAGGGCTTATGGCTCATCAGGAGGGCGGCCATTACATCTTTGACTAATGAAAACTTCGAGATTACTGTCTGGCCCGAAGACCCTGATGATGTGATTGAGCTTGGCAACGGCCGAAACGTTGGTATCACATATATCGATGAAGTCGGCGATAGATTCCTCTTTGCGGCTCAAGTTGCATCAACTTCCATCAACATGGATAACCTCTCGGACAAAAATTACATCCTCGATTTTCCGGAAGAGATAGAGGTTATAAGAAAGAGCGGCTACATCAGTGTCAATATCTCTAATTCGCTTGATGTCCCTGTTAATATTACTCATCGCGATTTTCCTGGATCTGGTAACTCTACAGTAAGGGCCCAGGTTCTGCATGGTTTTTCAGGCCGATTGACGAATCTCTCTGTTGACACTTTAGGCATGGAGATAAGTGCCCAGCAGGGCCCCGATTTCGAAAAGGGCCAATATGTCCAGATAAAATTTACACCAATGGCAAACGAGACCGATATTTCTCTGAACGCTTATGTCGGCAATAGTATCAAAACAAATTCCGGCGATATCTATATCGAATTACAGATTACCGGCCTCGAAACCAGTGTCGAAGGGCAGATGGTAATAAGAAGACTTTGTAATATAATTTCTCGCTACCGCAAACTATCGCAGGAAGACATCGCCGCTCCGGAATCACAAAAACAGCCCCTTGCTCCCGAACTCGGCATCAGATAAATCTCTAATCTTTTTGACTGCCCTTGTCATTATTGCTGATTCTTGCTATACTCCCACTTTAAGTGAGCATTGTCAGAGAATAAACCATGAAAACCATATTAAACACAGAGCAGATAACTCAGGCTGTAAACGATTTAGCCGACAAAATCTGTAAGGAAGCCTCCAATGGTGTGCAGGTCGCAGCCATTGGAATCCGCAGCAGGGGAGAGGTCCTTGCCCAGCGCCTAACGCATGTCCTGACCGAAAAACTCGGCCGCGAGGTACTGAACGGAACACTGGATATAACACTTTACAGAGACGATCTCAATTCGCATTCTGCTGACGCCCAGCCGCAGGTTCGAACTACTGAGATAGGTTTTAATATAGATGACAAGCTTGTAATACTCGTTGACGATGTACTCTTTACCGGCAGAAGCGTGCGAGCCGCCCTTGACGCACTGATAGATCTCGGAAGACCCAAGGCCATCAGGCTCGCCGTACTCGTCGAACGCTCAGGTAGGGAACTGCCGATACAGGCTGACTATACCGGATACATAGCCGACGTCGAACCGGATTCGCATGTGCAGGTTAATCTCATCGAATCGGATGGCGTCGATCAGGTCGTGATAGAATAATGACGCCAGCGTCAAAATCTTATTAGTTGTACCTTTGGGTTTTAATAGCCGGAGCTGTTTTCAGGCTTGCTTGAGATTTTTGGCGGTTCCGTCAATAATAGTTGATTTTGCACGACAATAGTGTTAGCTTAGCACGGACGCGAAACTTTTTATGACGACTAAGAAAAAAAGCGACAATTTCATCTGGCGGCACAAGCACCTGCTGGGACTGCGTGACTTAACAGCTGAGCAGATCAGTTACATTCTTGACACTGCACAGGGCTTCGAACAGATCAGCACCCGTTCGGTCAAAAAGGCTCCGCCTCTGCGGGGTAAAGTCGTTGTCAATCTCTTCTTCGAGGACAGCACAAGAACTCGCAATAGTTTCGCCTTGGCAGCAAACCGCCTAAGCGCCGACGTCATCGAGTTCACCAAAAAGACCAGTTCTGTAAGCAAGGGCGAAACCCTGCTTGACACTGCCCGCAACCTCGAATCGATGGGCGTTGATATTGTTGTTATCCGCCACAGTGCCGGTGGTGCCCCAAAGATGCTAAGCAGGAGTATCAACGCTTGTGTTGTGAACGCCGGCGACGGATACTGTGAGCATCCAACTCAGGCCCTGCTTGATGTTTTTACGATAAGGAAAATAAAGGGCTCACTCAAAGGATTGAAAATTGCGATCGTTGGCGACATCGCTCATTCCAGGGTCGCCAGAAGTGATATGTGGGCAATGACAAAACTCGGTGCCGAAGTAACATTCGTAGCCCCACCGACCCTTATCCCCGCCGAGGTCAAAAAGCTGCCGGTAAAGGTAAGCTACAGCCTCGACGAGGTTATTGAAAAAGTTGATGTAATAAATATGCTAAGGATTCAGTTCGAAAGGCTCGGCGGCAATCCATTTCCATCCGTCAGGGAATACTCCCATTATTTTGGCCTGACTGCCGAAAGAATGAAACGGGCCAAGGACGACATTATAGTAATGCACCCCGGCCCGATTAACAGGGGGCTCGAAATTGAATCCGAAGTCGCTGACGGAAACAATAGTGTTATTCTCGAACAGGTTAAAAACGGATTAGCTGTGCGAATGGCGGTGCTGTTCCTGGTGAACCAGGCTGCGACAACTCAGCAATAATTGCAAAGTGTGATTTGTGAATAAAGAACTGCTAATAAAAAATGGACGTGTAATAGACCCGGCTAATGACCGTGATGAAGTTTGTGACGTCCTCATTGTTGACGAAAAGTTCGCCGAAGTCGGTAAGATCGACAGGCAAGTCGATAACACCATCGACGCTTCCGGTATGATAGTCAGCCCAGGCTTAATTGACATACACGTTCATTTCCGCGAACCAGGCGATGAAGAGGAAGAGACTATCGCTAGCGGTTCCGCCGCCGCTGTTGCTGCCGGTTTCACTTCAGTTGTCTGTATGCCGAACACCAAGCCGCCCATTCAGGACGAGACCGACGTCGAATACATACACCGCAAGGGCAGACAAAGCCGCAAGACTCATGTTTACACGATGGGTTCTGTTACAAAGGATAGACAGGGCGTCGAACTTGCGGAAATGGGCTTCATGGCTGAGGCCGGGGCAGTAGGTTTTACGGACGATGGTTCTGGTATCCAGGATCCATCTGTTATGCTGCGTGCTATGAAATATGGAAAGATGTTCGACAAGGTCATTTCTCAGCATTGTCAGGATGACAGTTATGGCAAAGGTGGGGCAATGAACGCTGGATACCATGCCACAGTACTCGGCCTGCCTGGCATCGATAATCTTGCCGAAGAGGCTATGCTCTGGCGTGACATCCAGCTGGTCAAAAAGACAAACGTCCGCTACCATGCCCAGCACATTTCGACTGCTGGCTCAGCTGAATTAATTCGCCGTGCAAAGAAATTGTCACTGCCGATTACCTGTGAGGTGACGCCGCACCATCTAATATTGACAGATGAAAATTGTTACGATTACGACACTAATTTCAAAGTCAATCCCCCTCTGCGAACAGCCGTTGACATAGAAGCTCTCAAACAGGCTGTCAAAGATGGCGTCGTAGATGCACTTGCCTGTGATCACGCCCCTCACCTGCAGAGTGAAAAAGAGCTTGAGTTTCTCTCTGCTCCGTTCGGCATTGCCTCGCTTGAATGTGCGCTTAGCCTTTATGTAAAAGCATTGATCGAACCCGGGATCATTGACTGGCCTTCGTTGATTACAATGATGACCATCGGGCCTGCCGAGATCATTGGCATCGACAAAGGCTCGATGACTATTGGCCGGCAGGGGGATATAACTATAATCGACCCAGACGCTGAATATATAATTGACACTTCAAAATGGTTTTCCAAGGGCCGAAATTGTCCATATCAAGGCTGGAAAGTAAAAGCCCAGGTACAGAAAACCATAGTCGGCGGTGAAATCAGGTTCCAAATGTAGCTTTTCTGTATTTTACTCGAATTTCGGCACAGAAATTACCTCACCTTATACCCTGTAAACTATTGATTAACTTTCGCCAGGAGATATACTATAAGTTTAAGTGATACATAGAGATTTTACATGTACATAATTGACGGGCACAATCTTCTCTGGTCTGTACATAAAGTACAGCCTGACCAGGGAGAGATTGATGAAATTAAGCTTTGTAGAATGATAAGCGAATACCTGAAGCTTTCAGGTGATTCGGGCCAGATTGTTTTTGATGGTATTGGCCCGCCTGAAAAAGAAACTTTTAATTATATTGCTGCTCTTGAGGTCTTTTTTTCAGGAACGAATACTGACGCTGACACCGTAATAAAAAGGAAGATAGAAGCTGATTCAGCGCCTAAGAGATTAATAGTTGTCAGCACTGACAGACAGGTACGTGATGCTGCGAGGTCGAGAAAAGCGACATCTATTAAATCTGAGCAATTTTGGGCAGGGCTGCTTACGCAGCTTTCCAAGCGAAGAAAGTTTAAAGAGCCTAATGAAAAACAGCAGGGACTCGACGATGCCCAGACTAAACGATGGCTCGATTACTTTGACATTGAGCAATGACCGGTATATATGCGGTCGAAGAAGATACTGATGGAAGATTTTGACATTAACAAACTTGATTTAGGACTCCATAATTCTGATCCTGCTGACAGTGTCGCTGCTATCAATGCGCTCGAAGAATCTGATGAGATTTACGGAACTATTTTCGAAAATGCAGCTGAGGGCCTTCTTGTCGCTGATGTGCAGACCAAGCGCTTTGTTTACGTTAATCCGGCTGTTTGCAAATTACTTGGATACTCACAATTAGAGCTGTTAAGTTTAAAAGTTTTTGATCTGCATCCGAAAGAGAGCCTGCCTCATGTTCTTTCGGAATTCGAGGCACAAGCCGCAGGCCAAAAAAGACTGGCAGCTAATATTCCCTGTTTGTGCAAAGACGGTAAGGTCAAGTATGCGCATATCAACTGCGCTCCTGTCATTATTGATAATAGAAAATGTGTCGTCGGCTTCTTTACTGATATTACCGATCTTTTAGAGGCCCAGGAGAAACTAACACAGGCCCAGGCACAATACCAGGCTATAATCGAACAGATACCTGCTGTTACATACACCTCTGACTGCGGCACACCGATGATAAAAACTTATATCAGCCCTCAGATCGAGACTGTTCTGGGATTTTCGCCTATCGAGTTTATAAATGATAGCACACTCTGGAAACAGCAGGTTCATCCTGATGATTACCAGCGATTGATCGATCATATTAAGCACACTTGTGCTGAAGATATGCCTTTTTGTTGTGAATACCGTATGTTCACTGCTGATGAAAGAATTGTATGGCTAAGGGACGAAGCCAAAATAATAAAGGATGAAAAAGGCAAATTACTCTTCCTGCAGGGCGTTATATTTGACATAACTGCACGCCGCAGAACCGAGGAAATGCTCAGACAGGGAAAAGGTGAGCTTGAATCCAGTGTCAGGAAAAGAACAGCTGCACTTGAAGAAGCTAACGAAAAGTTAAAAGCCCAGATCAGTTCAAGGGCGAAGATCGAGTCGCAGCTTTTAAGGTACCAGGACCAGCTTAGAAATCTTGCTTCGGAACTTTCACTTGCCGAAGAAAGAACAAGAAGGCAAATTGCTACTGAGGTACATGACCAGATAGGACAGAACCTCGCAATGGCAAAAATCAAGCTTGATCAGCTTGGAACTATGGTTGACGATGAGCATAATAATGAAATAATAAATTCTATTAAAAATCTTGTTACGGAAACTATAGAGACCACTCGCTCATTGACCCTCGAGATTAGTCCGCCTGTCCTGTATGAGCTGGGCTTTGAACCTGCTGTCGAATTTCTCCTGACAAGAGTAAGAAAAGAACATGGTATCGACACGGTCTTCAGAACGGATGGTAAAGAGAAGATTTTTGATGATAACATCAGGATATTTTTGTTCCAGGCTGTAAGAGAGCTGTTAAACAATATCATTAAACATGCCAAAGCAGAAAGAACCGAGGTCTCTGTTAATATATCTCAGGGACATGCTGTTGTCAGCGTCTGTGACAATGGTGTAGGCATTGACAGGGAGCAGCTAAATGCGCACCATCATACATCCAGCGGTTTTGGATTATTCAGCATTAGGGAAAGATTAAGTTGTATTGGCGGCAAATTCAAGATAAACTCTACGCCGGATAAGGGCACAGAAATTAATATAGCGGTACCATTATCAGGGGAATTTAGTTAGGAGACTATGCAGGTGAGTATTAAAATTATTCTGGCAGATGACCACAAGATTACAAGGCAGGGCTTGCGTTCGTTGCTGGAGAAAAATCCTGAAATGCAGGTCCTTGCGGAAGTCGAGAATGGACGAGGAGCCGTGGAAAAAGCGAGGGAGCTGAAACCGGATGTTGTTATTATGGATGTTAGTATGCCCGACCTCAATGGTGTCGAGGCCACTCGTCAGGTCCTCCAGGAGAACGGCGATGTTAAGGTGATTGCTTTATCGATGTACTCTGATACACTTTTTGTTTCTGAAATGCTCAAAAGCGGGGCAAGCGGTTATTTATTAAAGGATTGTGCTTTCGAGGAATTGGAGCAGGCTATTAAAACCGTTACCGAAGGAAAAGCTTATCTTAGTTCTTCAATTTCCGGCGTAGTTGTCGAAGATTACCTCCATCGCCTTAGTCGCGCCGAGGTTTCCGCTACCGATATCCTGACTGACCGCGAACGTGAGGTTCTCCAGCTGATTGCCGAGGGGCAATCGACAAAACTTATTGCTAAAAAACTGCACATTAGCGCGAAAACAGTCGAAACTCATCGACGACAGATTATGAATAAACTCAATATTCACACCGTTGCCGAACTTACTAAATATGCAATTCGTAAGGGCCTCACAGCCCTGGACAATTAGAATATGGTCACAGCATTGGAAAGTTAGATTTCGATTATGGACATGGATATAATTTTAAAAATTGCAGGGGCTCTTGGTTTAGCCTTAGTTTTACTCTCTATGGTTACAGGCACATCATGGTTGATAAGGATTCGTATTGTTATTGCTATGTTTATCGGTATTGTTGTTATCGGTATTTTTACCTGGCCTCTTGTACAGCCGGCAGATCCATTTGGCTTTATTGGCATTCCTAAACTGGTTAACGCTTTGATTATTATTGCCTTAGCTGTTGTTACTGCTTTAGTGAGTTTTTTTATTCTTTGGCCAAACGGAAAACAAATAGCAGTTATTGTTGTCCCTGTCGGTGTTTGTGTCTGGTCTATAAGATGTGCTTCTATTGCCGATACCATAAGGCAGACAACTGACATTGACAAAAGACTCGGCATTTATCAAAGTATGTTACCTCAGCCGTTTTTCTGGCTGCTGGTCATTGCCGCTGGAATCCTGCCTGTTTATCTTGCTCATTGCCTCGTGGGGCCCAAAGTGCACATACATGAACAGGAAACCCTTGAAAAAGCAAAGAACAAGATCGCGAATAATGTGACTGCTTTGTTGGGCTCTGCCTTGATAGGATTTTTTCTGGTGTCATTGCTGGCGCAGGGCCTAAAGATACCAGGAACCAAATTCATTGCCCAGCCGGCGGTAGCACAAATCGCTTTTGCCGTATTTGTAGCTTTTGCGGTCGCTGCATTTATAGTTAAACATTTTATTAACGCCCATTATTTTTGGCCTGTTGCTGCCACATCTTTTGTTGCTTCTTTCGGGCTTTTCTTTTTTACAAAAAGACCAGTTCTGGAAAGGATAAGCATCGATTTTCCTGCCAATATTTTCAGTCATCCAACCGCAGCCATTTTACCAATACAGATGGTATCTTTTGGTACTCTGGGCGCTATAGCCGGGTTTTGGATGGTTGAACTTTTCCATCAATGGCAGGAAAATGAGTTGAAAAGTCCCAATGATCAATAGGCTTTTCACCTGTTTTTATTACCTTTTTATAACTGTAAATATGAGCGTAAGTATTTTAAATACTTAGTGTTACGCTATTTACGCCCCATAACTCACTTGCCTTGATCCAAAACAATTAAAAACAACTATTTTTGGACTCTTGATTGGCCGAAGATACTATTACGGGTGGCATTAGCATTGTCATTATCGTAACGGTAAGAGATGAACTGATAAACTCTTATCGGCGTAAATATAGAAGGGCAAGAGCCCTCAAAAGGAGTTGAAAATGTTGGTTTTGAGCAGGCAGAAAGATGAATCAATAGTTATTGGCGATGATGTGGAGATTACGATTGTTGATGTGAGAGGCGATAAGGTTCGTCTGGGTATTACAGCACCGAAGAGTATTTCTGTTCACCGTCGAGAAGTTTATGATGCAATACAAAGAGAAAAAGCCGCCAATAATAATGGCGAAAATTCTGACACTAAACCTGTAAAAGCAAAGCCGCCGCAATAATAAAGATAAAAACAGACTTCTTCTTTAATATAAACAGCCGATTTTCCACACGAAAATCGGCCTTTTTTTTGGGACTATAAAATGTTTTTACATCTCTTAGGAAACTAACCTGTAAAAATGCCGTAAAAGCTATATCACATTCTCTGATAACGAGGCCCGCCGCCGCCTTCGGGCACAGTCCAGCGTATGTTATCAAAGGGGCATTTCCGCTGACATGTCTTGCAATGCAGACAGTTTGACGGATTTGCTGCTTTAACTTCATCGCTTATTGTCTCATAAACACCGGCTGGACAGAAAGTAATACAAGGTCTCTCGAATTTCGCAGCGCATTTTTCTACGCAGATATTTTTATCAATAATTATCAAATGACTTGGTTGATCTTCTCTGTGCTCTGTTGCTGCTACAGCGGTAAACGTATCTTTGTCGAAACGGTGTTTGCATTTGAACCTGTACTTTGCTTTCGTCATAACCTCATAGTCTTTTTCTACTTTAAACTTAGGAAGTAAATTGCCCAAAACCGATATAGGCAAGCCGAACAAAGGCCCAAGCTTTGCAATAGTCTGCCTGTAATTACGCCCTGACATCATCTCTTTATCTACACTTGAATTGTCAATAAGCTTGGTATATTGCTTAGCTGCTTCGTTCGGTTCGGATATTGAAGAAGCTATCGCCTTAGCTGCTTTTGTCCCGGATATAATAGCGTTATGAAGTCCCTTGATTTTCAGCATATTTACAAAGCCGGCGCTGTCACCAGCTATAATACAGTTACCAATTCCAATAGAACCGCTGACCGGGTCACGCGGTATGGCATAATATCCACCTTCCGGTATCATCTTCGCACCAGCTTCAACTACCGTTCCGCCTTTAATATATTGCTCCACAAAACGATGTTCTTTGAATCTCACCAGGGCATCTTGTGGATTAAAATCATGATACTTCCAGTCTGCCCCGACGATTATCCCGACAGATAGATGGTCTTTCATTCCGGCATAAATAATGCCACCGCCGAACATCGCAGGCCCTATTACGGGTCTCCAGAGTGGGTAACCCATCGCATGTACTACTCTGCCTGGCGTGAATTTTTCATACTGATCCGGATTGACTTTTATTAACTCTTTAACACTGACCGAATAAAGCTGATCACTCTTTCTTTCTAACCCGGCCTTTCCGACTAAATTTTCAGTTAGAAGCCCATCACACCCCTCAGCCAACACAACAAAATCGGCCTTTACGATTTCACCAGCCAAATAGTTAGGCTGTTTATTGCCTTCTTTATCCAGCCCCTGATCGATAAGTTTCACACCTGTGACAACACCCTTAACATCATTGAAAATAACATCTTCAGCTGCGAACCCTTTGAGTACCTCAGCACCCAATTCACTCGCTATTTCGCCAAGCCACCTTGTCAACCTGCTGATTGACACCGAGTAATCATCAATGTGCATCATCTGCCCAAGGCTAAGACCGAGCATGTTTGCTATCTTTATCATAAAGAAAATGTTGAAAGACAAGCTCTTGCCTAATAAAAACGTTATGCTGTCTTTCTCTATCTTATTTGCTAAAACTTCCTTCGCTTTATTACTTTCCATCCAGCCGGGCCGAACATCATCCAACAACTGATGTAGCGCCATAACCTCCAGCACTGCCCCCGATAAGTTATGGTTCCCAAGCTCCTGTCCTTTTTCAATAACACAGACTTCAAGCTCAGGCTTTTCATACTTTAGCCTTATCGCCGCAGCCAACCCAGCTGGCCCGCCCCCAACGATCAACACATCTGTCTTATTATATTTATCTATATCTTTCACCGTCAATGCAGTTCCAATGACTGAACAAGTTTAGGTAGTATTTCTTCCGCACTACCTACCATATAATAATCACACTGCTTGAATATCGGAGCATGCGGATCGCTGTTGATTGCGACTATCGTTTCGGTATTTGCAACGCCTATCATATGCTGGATCGCTCCGCTGATTCCGACCGCTACGTAAAGCTTCGGCCCCACCGAAGCCCCCGTCTGACCAACCTGCCTGATACGCCCGGCGAATCCCTGTTCGACCGCTGCTCTCGTCGCGCCTTTTTCTACACGCTTTTCAAAATTTTTCTCAAGTATCTTGCATAATGAGCCAATCAGCCTTTCATAATTATCACGGTTCTGCATACCCTTACCGCCGCTGACAATGATATCTGCATCGAGACTCACTTCTCCGTTGCCTTTGACACTTTCGATAATTTCAAGGCTTACATCATCTTCTGATAAATTAACCTCGTGGCGGATAACTTTTCCTTTTCGGTTTTTATCTTCCGGCAACCTTTTCATAACGCCAGGCCGCGCCGTCGCCATCTGCGATTTCGAATTCTTGGTACAGATGGTCGCCATCACATTACCGCCGAGAGCGGGGCGGGTCTGCAGCAATATCGCTATCTCACCCCTTCGGGAACTGTCTTTTATGTCGAGCCTGGTACAATCAGCCGTCAGCCCGCAACCGCATCGATACGAAACCATAGGAGCCAGTATCCTGCCCTGCGGTGTCGCGGCAAAGAGAACTATCTGGGGCCAGTGTTTTTCTATACAATCCGACACTGCCTTTCGATAAACCACGGGATCGAATTGCTCAAGCAGCTCATTTTCAACAATATAAACTTTGTCAGCACCTGCCCATATCAGCGGATCTGTCATGTCTTTGATTTTATTACCCAAAAGCAAAACGCCTGCCTCTACTTCAAGCGATTTGGCCAGCTCCTTCGCCTTTCCTATTAGTTCATAAGTAGCAGGATGCACCTGGCCATCGATTATCTCCGCGACTACCCAGACTTCACCATTATAAGTAGGTTCGCTCAGGTTGAACCCCTCAAGCATTGCCTCCAGGGTGTTCTTATGAAAACGCTTACCAGACTCTACAATAAGCTTGCTTTTGGCATATTCGTCCAAATCACCCGGCTCGCCCACTCCCAACTCTTGAAGCTTCTCAACTAACAGGGCGTAATCCTTGATTTCCTTTTCGAGCCCTTCGAATCTCCTGTCAAAAAGACTCTCTCGGTTTTTGACAAGAACATAACTTCCGTCATCTTGTATTCTGGCCGCCGACTTCAATCCATTTTCGCCCAGGCATTTTGTGATAAGCTTTGATAGAGTTCCCACATCCTCTACTTGCTCACATTTTCTGCTGCTTTTACCCGGCGGGAACACTCTTATCACAGCTGTCTTGGATCCCTTTGCCCCGATACTGCTTGCCCGAACGTCACCTGTTCCCCACCGAATCACATTCACATGCTGAGCCCATCTGCTTCGTCCAAAAGATGCGAACATCGGGTACTCGTATTTTGCCACGGTTATTACCGCCGGCTTACTCTTCACCGCGGCCACTTCGCTGCCGCCGCTGATTATCCGGGTAAACTCGAACCTGCCGTTCTTGTATTTACTATCGGTTACATAGGCAACGCATGGTATCTGCAGTTCCTCTGCAACCTGCCCGGGCACCTGTGCCGTGTCACCGTCAACTGATTGCATCCCGCTCAGGACATAATAATCATTTTCATTTTTTAGTATTTCTTTCGCGATTTTTCTTATTGCAAATGCAAGCGGATTTGCTGTCGCCCATGTATCCGCTCCGCCAAGTGCTCGATCAGTTAGCAAAACAACTTCATCAGCGCATCGTGACAAGCTGTATCGAAGTATCTCTTCCGCTTTAGGCGGCCCCATCGTCAGGCATATTATTTTACCGTCACCGCCCGATATGTCCCTCATATGATTAGCTGTTGCCAGCGCTTGTACATCCAGCTCGTTAATAACGCTTATTAATCGGCTACGTATTAATGTCCCGCTCACCGGATCAAAAGCATTGTCCGTTATCTGGCTTATATCGGGTACTTGTTTGACTAAAACTATATAATCTGACATCGTGTTACTGCTACCATTTTCTTCTGATAATTACGTGACTATAAAGCTATTTTAACAACAAAGTTGTAAATTATATACACTCATTTTGCTCCGTTTTTAGGCTGTATAGGCTACTATTGTTAAAATGGTTAAAGTTTAACACTTGTTTTTGCTAAATAGAAATAGCACACTTATTTATATGCAAAAAGCGCCATGAAATTTTTTGTAAAATATTTTATTCTTGCTATAAGTTATTCTTTTGTGTTAAATTAAATTTGTTAACTGACTGTTAACTTTGGAAGAAGATCGAGGTGAGATAATGGCAGACCTTAAGGCGTTAGCTGAAGCGATCACTAAAGGAGATCAAAGCTCCGCGGTCGAAATCACTAATGCGGCTCTTGCAGAAGGGCTCGAAGTTAAAACAATTCTTGACGAAGGCCTAATCGGGGGAATGGACATTGTCGCCGAAAGATGGAAGAACAACGAAATTTACATCCCCGAAGTACTCATTGCCGCACGGGCTATGAAAAGTGCGATGGAGCTTCTCGAGCCTGAAATGGCCAAAGCCGGACTCGAACCTCAGGGGACATGTGTACTTGGCACCGTACAGGGTGACTTGCACGACATCGGAAAGAATCTTGTCGTCATGATGTTAAAAGGAGCGGGATTTGAGGTTGTAGATGCCGGCGTTGATACCGCGCCGGAAAAATTCCTTGAGTTGGCAAAACAAAACAGCCCACAGATCGTTGGAATGAGTTCGCTTCTAACGACAACCATGCCCGCCATGGAAAAAACTATTCAAATATTTAAAGAAGCTGGTATCGATACGAAATTTATTATTGGAGGAGCGCCGGTGACACAGGGCTATGCTGATAAGATCGGTGCCGATGGATATGCTCCTGACGCCGCTTCTGCGGTTGACTTAGTAAAAAACCTTGTTGCGTAATTGTACTTGCTTTTGTCAATTTCAAAAAAAACTTGCGCGGCAGGCCTATATTTTTTTCTCTGTTTGATGTCAATTGGACACTTGGTTTCTTGAAAATATATTAAACTATGCGTAAAATTAAGAATCCCCATCTTGCTCAGTTGCTGATGCAGTTAAGATTCACTTCTCCGGAGAAAAGAAGAAAGTACCTCGAAACCACGGAAGCTCTGCTGGACATCATTGAACCTCAAAAAGAATATCCCTTCGATTTCATCTGCTATAAAATAACGGGATACCACCCAAAAGGATTACCTGGCGAAATCATTACTGCAAAAGAACTTACAGACGATCTGCACATCTTCCTATGGAAACTCAGCGGCCAGGTCGATGACCCGGCCGACGAGCAGGGACAGAACGTTTATCCTATAGATTCTCTCGCTAAGGAGCTTAATGTTTCAACAAAGACAATTAGCAGGTGGCGTTCAAAGGGGCTGCTCGCAAGAAAATATACATTCGATAACGGAAGAAAAATGCTCGCCGTCACTCAGGAAAACCTGGATAAGTTCCTTACTGCTAATCCAAACATAGCTGAAAGGGCAAAAAGTTTTACTCACATGACTCCTGCAGAAAAACAGCTTGTTCAGGATCTTTTGAACGAGCTGTCCGCAGACAAAAACTATACTCGCCAAAAAGCGATTGACGAAATAGCCAAACGTCTCGGCCGGGCAAGAGAGACCATAAGACTTATGCTCGCTGACTCGGAAGGGCCCCGAAAAAAGATCTTTAAAGATTACAAGAGGCCCCTTGACCCAAAAGCAAATGCAGAGGTCTTCAAGCTATATCAGCAGGGAACCAAACCTAAAGAGATCGCCAAAAAATTCAGACGTGCCGTTACTTCAATCTACCGTATCGTCAGGATAAAAAGAGTAAATATTATGCTCGCTAAAAATATCGAATTCGTGCCGAGCGATGAATTCGAACATCCCGATGCCTATGATACTATCATTGGCCAATACCTGCAGCAGCGACATCAGTTGAAAGACAAAGCCGGCCAACCTGACTTATCGAGCGGCCCGTTGAATAAATATCTGCAATCGATAAAAAAGCTCCCAAGGATGACAAGGGATACGGAGCTCGATTTGTTTAGAAAATACAATTATTTAAAATATCTTGCACGGCAGACACAAAGAAAGCTTCATGACGACCATGAAAATTCCGAACTGTTGTGTAAGATTGAAAAATATTACACAGAAGCACAGGTAATTAACAACCGCATCATCGAATCCAACCTCCAGCTCGTTGTCAGCATTGCAGGCAAGCACACTACCACCGGGGCCAGCCTTCAGGAGCTTATCAGTGAAGGAAATTTCGCCATGATGCGAGCCGTCGAAAAATTCGACTATTCCAAGGGCTTCCGTTTCGCAACTTATGCATCATGGATTATAGCCAAAAACTTTGCAAGAAAGCTCCCTCAGAAAGGACTCGACAAAAGGACGGCGGAACCGCTGGAGAACATCCAGAAAAATCTCCGTCTCGCCGAGGAGATCGACTTTGGAGCGATCGACCGTGCGCGCAATAGTCTTGTCCAGGTTATAAGGGAAGAACTCGACGAAAGGGAGCAGCACGTCATAATACACCATTACGGTCTGACCGGCTCACCCATCATTAAGAAAACAAGAACTCTAAAGGAAATAGGTGATGATCTTGGTCTTACTGGTGAACGTATCAGGCAGATCGAGCTTACCGCACTTCAAAAACTAAAACAATCCCTCAGCATAGACCAGTTCGAACTGCTCACAACTGACTGAAAGTCATCATTGCAGACCAACTCATATTTTCTTATATTTACCGGTTAAATATCCATCCCGATTTTTCGGGATTCAGAAATTTTGATATTTGTTGTTTGATTTTTTATTTTCCTGTAGGGGTTTTATATGGAAACTATCGGATTCATCGGTGGCGGGAACATGGCTGAAGCCGTCATAAAGGGGATTATCACTGCCAGGATTTATCCACCTGAAAACATCCTTGTTAGCGATATCAAACAGGATAGGCTGCAATATTTAGCCAATACTTATCAGCTGAGAACAACCACCGACAATGCCGAAGTCTCGCGCACTGTCGATATTCTGGTCTTGAGCATAAAACCACAGATAATGCCGGATGCCCTCCAGGGCATCAAAGGCAACATCTCACCCGATACGCTCATAATCTCTATCGCAGCCGGCATTCTTATAAGAAAGATAACCGACGTACTCGGCCACTTACCTGTCATTCGCGTAATGCCCAACACTCCCGCGCTCATTGGTACCGGAGCAAGCGGCGTTTTCGCCAACGACCAGGCCAAGCCTATGCTGCGAAAGGCCCAGCGTATTACCGACGCTATCGGCATAACCGTCTTTGTTGATACTGAAGATATGATAGATTCCATCACCGCCACCAGTGGATCAGGCCCAGCTTATTTCTTTCTCCTGATGGAGGAAATGACAAAAGCCGCTGTAGAGCTCGGCTTCGATCAAGACACCGCCCGAAAACTCGTCATCCAGACAGCAAAAGGCGCCGCTTTATTAGCCGATTTTTCTGACGACGATCCCGGCGAACTAAGAAGGAAAGTAACAAGCCCAGGTGGTACAACAGAGGCTGCTATTAAAGTTTTCAACGATGAGAATTTTGGACAAATTGTAAATAAAGCACTGAACAGGGCAAAACAAAGAAGCATTGAACTTTCAAAATAAATTGCATTATAACGGATTGTCATTGCGAAGGAGTGAAACGACTGCGGCAATCTTGACCTTTAATTATGATATAGGGGTTTGAAAAATGAAATTAAATCGCAGGGAATTTGTGAAATATGTTGGCATAAATGCCGGACTGCTGACTTTAGCTGGTTGCAAGAAGAAGGCTGCCGCTAAATCTAAGAAAAAACCTAACATCATTTACATAATGGCCGATGACATGGGCTATTCAGGCCTCGGTTGCTACGGTCAGACAAAGATACTTACGCCTAACATTGATAAAATGGCCGCACAGGGTATGAAGTTCACTGATTTTTACACTTCTTGCCCCGTCTGCGCCCCAGCCAGGTTCAGTCTCGTCACAGGTAAACATGGCGGACATGCCTATGTACGTGACAACTATGAAATAGGCGAATGGGAAAGCTACCAAGGCCAACTCCCCATCCCGCAAGGCACTGTCACTATAGGCTCAATACTCAAAAAACAAGGCTACGCCAACGGCTGCTTCGGAAAGTGGGGCATCGGCGCCGTCAATACATCCGGCGATCCACTAAATAACGGTTTCGACCGATTCTACGGCTATAACTGCCAGCGTCACGCCCATAACTATTATCCAAGATACCTCGTCTCCGACAAAGAAAATGTTCCTCTCGAAGGAAACGACCGCGGCACCACCGGCAAACATTATGCTCCGCAACTTATTGCCGATCAGTTGCTCGATTTCATCAGAGACAACAAGGACAAACCGTTCTTTGTATATTATGCCTCTGTTCTTCCTCACCTCGGTCTCCAGGTCCCGCAGGAGTATATCGACCAGTATTTAGGCAAATGGCCCGAAACACCATATACCGGAAAGTCATACGTCCCGCACCCAACCCCCAAAGCCTGTCTTGCTGCAATGCATACCTTCCTTGATGCCCAGGTCGGCCGTATTATAGAATTACTGAAGGAACTTGGTATTGAAAACAATACCATCGTGATGTTCTCATCTGACAATGGCCCGTCACCGATTACTGACCAGACATTCCCCGAATTCTTCGAGCCTGCAAAACCATTCAGGGGCAAAAAGCGTGATGTTTATGAAGGTGGCGTTCGCGTACCTATGGTCGCATACTGGCCAGGCAAGATTAAACCTGGTACAGTCACCGATCATATCTCTGCTCAGTACGACCTGCTCGCCACTGTTGCGAATCTTGCCAATGCCGAAGTCCCCAAAGATACCGATGGCATCAGTTTTGTGCCGACATTAATGTCTCAGCCGGAAAAGCAAAAACAGCACAAGTATCTCTTCTGGGATTTCGCCGGCGCTGGTGCAAAGATAGGTGTCCGAATGGGCAAGTTCAAGGGTATTAAAAAGGATTTGAAAAAGAATCCGGACGCGCCGCTTGAGTTATATAATCTGGAAGATGATATCGCTGAATCTAAGAACGTCTCTGCCGACTATCCTGAGATAGCCGTTAAAATCGAAAAGATTATGCTCGAAGCCCGAACAAAACCGGAGATCAAAGAATTCCAGTTCGGAAAATATAAACAATAGATTTTGCTAGAAGCCATCCCAAAACCTGGTTCGTTACGAAATTGAGCGAAAAGTTTGAGGGCAAGGCTGGAGGCGAAAAAGGCTCGCAAGCGTATTGAAATACGTTGAGAACGTTTTTAGCCGACAACGCAGGCCCCGAATTTTGCAGCCAATTGCAGTAGATCGAGGTTTTGGGATGGCTTCTAATAAGCTTTGGAACTTATTCTACAATAATTGCTTCGACTGGGCACTCATCTGCCGCCTGCTGCGCCGAGTCCTCGGACTCAGGTGGTACTATTTCGACCTTAACCTCAGCAATATCGTTGCCCATCTCAAAAACATCCGGGCAGGTATCAACACAAAGCCCGCACGCCGTACACGTATCTTCGATCCTGACTTTCATAACCAACCCTCACAAATGTTAACATTTGACTAATCCCTTACTATCATTTATTATGCCATCCAGCGCTCATTTTTCAATAATTTTTTGAGCGTAGTTTGATTGGATTTTATGTTATCTCACGGCCGGGTCCCAGACAGATCGGACCCGAGAACCTGGTCAGGCGGGGAACCGAGCAGCCATAATCGCCAGTTCGGTCGTGCCTGGTAAACCCGGCCGCCTTTTTTATACAAGCGATATTGGCATATGTTTTTAGGGATTGATTAGACCAGAAGGATAACACAATGGCTTATCAAGTGCTGGCTAGGAAGTATAGGTCGCAAATTTTCGATGAGGTTGTAGGGCAGGATCCGATCGCGCAGACTCTAAAAAATGCCATTAATTCCAAACGCATAGCGCACGCCTATCTCTTTAGCGGTACCCGCGGCGTTGGTAAGACCACGATGGCTCGCATTTTAGCCAAGGCTCTTAATTGTCTAAAAGCCGATGAGCCCACTGCCGAACCTTGTTGCAAATGCGAAAGCTGCCTCGCTGTAAATCACGGTGACGATATCGATGTCATCGAGATCGACGGTGCCAGTAACAACGGCGTCGAAGAGGTTCGCAGGCTGCGGGAAAATGCTATATACCGCCCAGCCAGGGCTCGCTTTAAGATTTATATTATAGACGAAGTACACATGCTAACGACCAGCGCGTTTAACGCTTTGCTGAAAATTCTGGAAGAACCCCCGGAGCATGTGAAATTCATCTTCGCAACTACCGAACCTAATAAAGTACTCGCTACAATACAGTCGCGATGTCAGCGGTTTGATTTTAGTAATATCAATCCGCAGGATATCGCCGAGCAGCTAAAAAAGGTGCTCAAATCAGAAAACATCAAATTCGAAGATGATCTCATCCTGCAGGTAGCAAAAATGGCGAAAGGCTCAATGCGCGACGCACTTAGCCTGCTCGATAGATTACTCAGTACAGGCGAGCAGCCTTTAACTTCTCAATTGCTTGAGCAGTTCCTCGGCTGTCCGGATTCGGAAAAAGTACACAGTCTTTTAGAAAGAATAACCGATTGTGACGCAGCCGGCACGCTTGGTGCGCTTGATTCATTATTGAGCACCGGCCTGACAGAAGTTCAGATCGTTGACGCTCTCGTTGAATATATTCGCGATCTTATGGTCGCCAAGTCGGCAGGGGCCGATAGCGAGCTTTTAATGCTCACCGCCCAACAGGCTGACAAACTTGCTCAACTCACTGAAAAATTTGACATCCCGGCCCTTGTCTATAGCATCACAGCTCTGGAAAAAATTCGCTGGTCGGTAAAGAATACTGAAACGGCCCGGCCGCTGCTCGAGGCTTTAATGCTGCGGTTTGCGTTAGCGGAAAAATTCCTTAACGTCGAAAACTTACTTACAAATCAACCGGCAGGATCTACCGCGGGCGTAAAAAAAAACAAAACTATAAGCGCATCTGACGTTGCCGTTACCTCAACGCCTGCCTCCAATCAACATTCCAAACCGAAAGTTGTTGTCAGCCCAACCGCTTTTACTGATATCGAATCATTAAGAACCAACTGGCCTGTCATCATCGAAACTGTCGCCTCCGAACTCGGCAGCGGCACAGGCGGATTGATTGCACTGTCCAAGCCTGTTGATTTAAAAGACGACTTGCTGACCATAGCTTTTGATTTTACTGCTAAGATGTCGATGGATCTTTGTCAGACTAACGGCCGGGGCGAGCAGATAGAAAATTGCCTTTCCAATATTCGCGGTTCGGTAGTTAAGCTCAAAATGAAAATGATAGATAACGGCGATTCCGCTCCTGCCAGGCCGAAGGGTAATATCTCATCAGCCGAACGAAACGAGATCATGGATAACCCCGCTGTTAAGACCATAATATCCCAACTCGGCGCGACAGTAACTGGAATAGAACAATAGTTTCGTCACTAATTGCTCGACACTCGATACAGGTCTTCGGTCTTTTATACCTCTGTGCTCTCTATGACCTCTGTGGCTAAAAATATTCAAAATTCCCTTTGTAAATCTTAGTGCCTCTGCGCCTTTGTGCCTCTGCGCCTTTGTAACTTTTTTCAAAAATTTCCTTGACAAAACTACTGC
>JANQHJ010000149.1 GCA_028282745.1 Sedimentisphaerales bacterium
CGCAGCGAAGCAATCTTAAACGTTCAAAAATCAAGATTGCCGCAGTCGCTATCGCTCCTTCGCAATGACTTTAATCTTCTTTTCTACAAAGCATTTTTATATTTAACTGGATATTAGAAACAAAATAGGCGGAATCGTCAAGGATTTTGCCGGAACTGGTTTTTTAACAACAAATTACACAAATTTGCCCAAATTTTTTAATTACGAGATAAAAAAAAGTGGATAGTTATTTACAGCTATCCACTAAAAACTCAGAGAGTCTAAATGCCGTATTAATTAAAAGATATTGTCTTCCAGTTAGAACCGTCATAAACCTTGATACCATTAACTGTATCAAGATATATACTGCCTGCGACTGCTGTTCCGGGAGCACTGGTCGGTAATACAAGCTCGTCAACAGTTAAAGCACTACCACTAATATCACCTGTAGTAGTTAGATCCGCACTCCCTAATTTAACATCACCGTTTGTCGATATCTGCAAATCAGTCCCATCATCATAAATATAGCTATAAGAATCGTTGAAGTATAGTTTCTTGGTACTATTTATCAATGCTTCATCATCGATAAGAAATTTGTCATTAGTCGAATCCCATATAAATAATCCTTGATTCGCTCCGCTTCCATTGAAATATAGCGACATATATGAATTGGTATTAGTTAAATAAAGATTGCCAGCACTGCTAATGCGCATCTTCTGAGATCTTGAGCCATTCGATGCTGTCTGGAATATTAAAGCTCCATCCTCTGAACCAGCTGTATCATCTTCATCATATGCGCCTATCCAGGCATATGAAAATAAGTTTGAAGCGTCATTATTTTTCTCAAAATATATACTTGCCGGTACATTATTACCACTACTCGGATTATATAAACCTAATATCCTGCCTGAAAGAATTGTGCTCGATTCTATATGAAGTGCATTGTAAAAAGTATCAGAATTGATACTTACCTTGCCATTTGCAACATCAAGTGCCATCGTATTATTAATAGGGTCTAAATATATCCTATCATTATAAGGATCGAGCTTAAGCATTTCCCTGAGTGTAATATTATCACCTGAGGAAGGTGGATCGTTAGCAAAGAAAGATAAAACACCCGGGCTTGTAGGTTGCTGAGTTATTAAAGCTGAGTAATGTGAGGTATCACTGGTTCTCCATCCAGGGACACTTGAATCATGATATGCGTTAAAAGCTAAAGAGGGCCACGACGTATGAATAGAAACTACATCATCCAAGCCTATTTCTCCAAACATAGCTGTTGCTTCTGATGCTGTACTATTTTCAGCTACATGGAGGTTGTAACTTGGTGATGTAATTCCAATGCCAACTCTGTCGTTAGTAGAGTCCACAGCAAGGACATTCGTATCCACATACAATTCATCGAAATAGCCTGTACCTTCCGAGGCGTCTATGTCACCTTCCTGAACGATAACATCCTGGGCTATAACGGTTACAAATGAGATCAATATCAGCATTAAGCCAACCATAAAACTTTTTTTTGCGAACTTAGCCATTTTTAGAACTCCTTTCATCAT
Organism: Sedimentisphaerales bacterium; assembly: GCA_028282745.1. Classification (GTDB taxonomy): domain Bacteria; phylum Planctomycetota; class Phycisphaerae; order Sedimentisphaerales; family Anaerobacaceae; genus JANQHJ01. The sequence goes on from JANQHJ010000149.1 coordinate 1,536, forward strand.
CATTTTTTACTTTTAAATTCAGTTTTTATTCCAGGTAATTTTCATATACCTCGCCTTTGAGCAGCAGTACTCCCGACTCATTTACATCAGCGACAATATTGCCGTCATCATCTTTGACGAGAAATTCATTTACATCTGCTGACGCTGTAATAGACAACTGATTTTCATATTTTCCGCCGGTGATGTACATATTCGCATCAGCCTGGTCTATTAAAGCAATGTCATAGCCGCTTGAATCCCATATACGAAATTCATTAACGTCTGCCGATGCTGTAATAGAGGCTTGATTTATTGAAAGAGTCCCACCTAAGAACAAGTTGCCAAACTTATCAAAAATCGCAACAGGGTCACCTGAAGCTTCACTTAATACTTGAAATGCAATATTGAAGTTATTCTCATAGGCACCTCTGGCAACAGTACCATTAGCAATTCGATCATTGCCGAGTATGTCTTGGTTAATGCCGGAAACATAGCTGTTATTACCATTGTCGAAATATGAGCAATCCCATTCCAGATTCAAACCGTCATCTGAAGTCATCCAGATATTATCAGTACCATCATAATTCGATGTATTAATAAAGTCAGGGAGTGTATATTGATTGTTTCTTTGTGCCCAATTGACATACCCGCAATTGTTCGCGATATACCAGGGCTGACCATCGTATTCATCATCTATGACACAATAAAGAAATTCTATGAGATTGGCATATCCAGCACAATTTCCAATGCATGCAACATCATAGCCTCGGTTTTGGTCATCCCATACTATACAATTTTTGAACGTTATATTACATAACTTAGAACCATCGCCTCCACTGTAAATAGTTTGGCCATAACTATCTGCAAAATTTTTGTAGAAGGTGCAATTGGTAATTGTCGCATTCGTACGATTAGCAATAATTGCTCCACCATCAGCACCACCACCGGTTTTGCTGGCAGTATTACTGATGAAACAACTATTAATTATAGTAGTAGTTCCGGCCTGATATAATCCTAATGCACCACCTCCATCTTTAACTTCATTATCATAAAAGATACAGTTGTCTATAGTTAAACCGCCTTTTGAATAGATAGCTCCACCCCAGCTCCATGTTCCATCTCCGTCATTATTAATTAGAGAGCAGTTAGAGACTGTTAAAGTAATTCCGCTGCCCATATAAATTCCGGCTCCGTTGCCGGTCGTATAGCCATCTTTAATTGTAAAACCATCTATAGTTGCAATGGTGGTTCCAGATATTATAAAGCATCTTACATCATCGTTCCCATCAACTACAGTTTTATTGTTTCGCCAGTCTCGCTCAGCCCAGGTGTCGTCTCCATTATCTGGATCGAAACCTCCGAAAAGATTCACATCTTCATTGACATCAATTTGAGACGTTAGAGTGTAGGTTCCTTCGGCAACCCATATCTCATCCCCACTGGATGACGTATCAATAGCTTTCTGGATTGTCGCAAAAGCATCCGACCAGGATGTTCCGTTATTCGCATCGTTGCCATCGGTTTTTACACAATAGGTAGATGCGTGAGCGGTTGTTATAAAGAACAACATCGCCACTAGAAAATAAACAAGTTTGCGTACGTTTTTCATTTTTTTCTCCTTTCTTCATGAAATGTGAATAGACGTTTACCCCGAATTAAAACGAGGATTTTTCTCGCTTAGTATTTGAAATCTATGACTAACTTTCCTTGCCCATGTTAGATTATGCCCGGAGTGATTCTAAATTCAAGCTAAAAACATATTAATTTTCCTGATTGTTTGTAAGGCTAAGGATCATAGAAAGTTAAAGGTAAAAAATTTTAATGAAGTGACAAATAACAAAAATCAAACTGCAAAGTAATGAGCTTGGCAGCGGACGATAATTCTAACCAAATGGTTGTTATCGGACAGAGGGAGAAGTTTTGTAGTGATTGGGAGTAATATCTCACTTATTTTTAATAATACCGTAACTTATTTTTGACGAAAAACAGGTACTACCGCACAGCAGGTGCGAATATTAAAAAAGGTTGACCAATCGGAGAAGAAATGATGGCTCAGGGCAAGAAGGCAACAAAAACCAAAGTCGATGTAAAGAATTACGCGGCGGTATCATTTGTCGAAACGGAAAGCCAGGCAAAGGATTCGGAGGCTCTTTTGGCAAGTAGTAATATTCCATGTATTATAACCGAGCAGAAGAACCATATCGGTACGCACGGTTACGCGGTCATGGTGCCGGAAGAATATGCGGATGAAGCCTATGTAGTAATCGAAAGCCAGGATGCTTATGACGATTTCTATGATTTTTCAATGGAAGATGATGATCCGGATCTTGACATCGATTTATTCGACGAAGACTTTTAATTAAAACAGAGGGTGTAAAAATGTCAGAGGAACACTTCGAAGAGCGAAGAGAGAGTGTAGTTGACAGGCGTTTGGGTCTCGACCGCAGACGTGGACCCGGCAGAAGACTCAGCGATGAGAGAAAGTCGGCAGAGCTCGGCCAGATGTCCGATGAGCAATACGAGTTTTTGATGGCGATTGAAGCATACAAGAAACAGAACGACCGTCCCTTCCCTACCTGGACAGAGGTGCTCGAAGTTATCAAGGCTATCGGTTATCGTAAGGTGGCTGATCCAACAGCTATAGATGAGCTGGAATCGGCAGAGCTTGAAGCAAAAATTACGTACTAATTTTGATAATTTATAAGTACGCGGGAATTACGAATGACAAATGCCTAATTAAAGGCATATATACCTCATATAATCACATACATCATTTCTAATGCTTAAATTGAACACAGGCTGGAAATATCCCTTTTAGCTTTCTTCGAAAATCCTTGATATATGAAGAATTGCGGGTAAACTTGTCTTAAATTCATACTTCCATTTTTCAGGAGAAGGCAAATGGCGGATTATTCAGTAAGCCCAACAGGCGAAAAGTTCGAGATCCCATCCAAAGACCAATACCAAACAGAGTTTGAACGCATAGAAGGATTAGTTAATACAGCCCGAAGTGAAGGCAAGGAAATAGTTGTTGTTATGGGAGTGGGATTTGTCGGAGCGGTAATGGCGGCCATCGTCGCAGATACCGTTGATAAAGAGACAAACAAGCCGAGTAAATTTGTCATCGGCTGTCAACGGCCGAGTACCAGGAGCTACTGGAAAATTCCCATGCTCAATAAAGGTCAATCTCCCGTCAAGGCCGAGGACCCCAAAGTCGATCCTATGATAGAGCGATGCGTGAATAAAAAGAAAACACTTGTCGCGACTTACAATAATGATTGCTTGAAACTGGCAGACTGTGTTGTGGTCGATGTTCAGTGTGATTATACCAAAAAAGACCTGGGTAATCTTCGAACCGGACACGCTGAGATGGGAGCCCTTGAGGCTACAATAAAAACTATCGGAGAGAAGATCGGGCCAAACTGTCTTACACTTATCGAAACCACAGTTGCGCCGGGAACGACAGAATTTGTAGCTCTGCCGATAATGAAAAAAGCATTCGAGGAAAGAGGTCTCGATTCGGAGCCGCTATTAGCTCACAGTTTTGAGCGAGTTATGCCCGGCAAGCATTACGTGTCATCAATAAGAGATTTCTGGCGGGTGTGCTCAGGTGTTAATAAAGAGGCACGCACGCGGGTTGAGAAGTTTCTGCATGAGGTCTTGAATACAGATGAGTTCCCACTAACAGTTATGGATCGCCCTATCGAGTCAGAGACGACTAAGATAGTTGAAAATTCTTACAGGGCCACAATACTTGCATTTTTAGATGAATGGAGTTTGTTCGCCGAGCGTAACGGCGTCGATCTGACAAAGGTAATCAAGGCTATTAAGGTTCGGCCCACGCACAGTAATATGATATTCCCAGGGCCCGGGATCGGCGGATATTGCCTGCCTAAGGATGGCGGACTCGGCTATTGGGCATATAAACACATACTGGGATTCAGCGATGATATATTTAAGATCACGCCTATGGCAATCGACATCAATGATACCCGCGGTCTGCATGTAGCTGAATTGACGCGCGACGCTCTACGGAATATGGGCGGTCAGGTAGCTGGTGCGAATATTCTTCTTTGCGGTGGAAGCTATCGCCAGGATGTCGGTGACACGCGTTACAGTGGATCGGAGATAGTTGTTAGAAAGCTGACCGAGATGGGAGCGGAAATGCGAGTGCATGATCCGTATCTTGAGCATTGGTACGAGCTGGAAAGTCAGGATACTTATCCGGCACCGGGACACAGCTGGGCAAGGTTCTTCAGAAATCAGGATGATCTTGTTAATATCGAAGTTCAATCGAACTTACAGGACGCAATTAAAGATGCTGCGGCTTTGATACTGGCCGTTCCTCATTCGCCTTATCTTGATCTCGATCCTGAAAAGATTGTTGAGTGGGCAGGCAAGGCTATTGCGGTCATAGATTGTTTCGGAATACTCGACGATGAAAGAATCAAAAAATATTTCGAACTCGGCTGTGAAGTTAAGGCTCTTGGCCGAGGACACATTCAGCGGATCAAAGAAGAAGTTCGTAAAAATTCTTAAAGGAAGCGACTCGGCATGGACATCGAACAACTAAGGGCAGAAAAGAGGATAGCGATATTGTCACCGGTGGCCTGGCGAACGCCGCCTCGGGCTTATGCAGCGTGGGAGACGGTGGCGGGTAATATTGCTGAAGGACTTGTTGAACGCGGCTGGGAAAATATTACTCTTTGTGCAACGAAGGATTCTGTGACCAAAGCCAAACTCGTCGGGTGGATAGATAAGGGTTATGAAGAAGATAAATCTCAAATTCCGCCAATATCGACCGCGCTGCATATTTCCAAGGTCATGGAGATGGCGGACGAGTTCGATCTTATCCACAATAACTTCGACTTCCTGCCGTTGACTTATACCCGGCTGATAAAGACACCTATGCTGACTACTATCCATGGATTCAGCGAGGAGGACATTAAGAGAGTATATCACGATCACATGGACACCTATTTTGTATCGATAAGCGACGCCGACCGTGATAGCGTGCTGCCTTATGTGGCGACGGTTTATAATGGAATCGATCTCTCTAATTTGACTTATCAAGAGCAGGCTGGGAAGAACCTTGTATTCTTCGGCCGGATTCATCCAGATAAGGGGCTGAACCTGGCGATTGAGGTCGCCAAAAAAGCTCAGGTGCCGCTGATAATCGCCGGTATTGTCCAGGACCAAAATTATTTCGACGAATGCTCAAAGCATTTTGACGGCGAGTTGATAAGGTATATCGGGTCGGTCAATCCTGTGCAGCGAGACGCCCTACTTAAAGAGGCTTTGGCAAATTTGCATCTAAATACAATACCGGAGAGATTCGGGCTGGTTATGGCCGAGTCGATGGCGGCGGGTGTGCCGGTTATCGCGATGGATCTCGGTTCGTGCAGGGAAGTTATCGCCGACGGTAAAACTGGATTTTTAGTAAATAACGTAGATGAGGCTGTTGAAGCTGTCAAAAAAATTGATAGTATTAACAGAGCAGACTGCCGCAAGCGTGTCGAAGATCATTTTACGATCGACTGTATGGTCAGCGGCTATGAAAAAGTATATCAACAAATATTTGAGGAAAAGGAAAAATGTTTAAAATAATGTCAATACTCATAGCATTTACCTTCATACTAACATGCTCTTTATCTGCTGATGAAAATGAAGAAGTATCGGTTTCTCTTAGCGACCTAAAATCTCAAGCAAATGGAATATTAAAACTGGGTAACGTCTCAGCCAGAAGCAAAATTGATATTGTTTTTAAATTAGTTGATCAACTGATTAAAGAAAAGCAGTACAAAGAGGCTGAAAATTATCTCGTGCAAGGTTTGCGACATTTCCCATGGAATTTAAAATACCAAATGATCTATGCTGATCTCCTTGTAAAATCAGGTAACCAAGAAAAGGCAAATGAAAAGGCAAATCTTGTTTTAGAATATGCAGAAACTGAAGAATTAATTGAAAGAGCTCAAAAATTTCTCAATAAGAAGGTATTTCCAGATTTCACTAAAATTAGCAATTTGCCAGGTAAAGAGCATTGTGTTGTTCTGGTTCCAATGCAGGGTTGTGACAAATGGCTCGTTTATCGACTTAGAAATGAGTTGTCATCGGCACTTGGAATTCCAGTATATATTCAATCTGTCAACATTAAATATCCCACATTCAGCCGGGACCTTTATAAAATAACTATAAATAGAATGAGGGAACGATTAATTAAATGGATAGATGATCCCGAAATTGCTTCAGCAATGAATGATTTAAATTTAACTAAAAACGACCTTGAGCAAGAAGAAGATGTTATTCGGCTAATGAAACACCTGCTCAAAGATCACGATCAGGCAAGAAAGAGCTTTGATGAAAACCTTGAGAGATCAAAAGGACAGAGGCCTCAATGGAATGCCGGCAAATTACATAACCTGCTTTATCAGGCGATTAAACCTTACAGAAGAAAAAATACGGCCTATTTAGGTATTACTTCTGTTGATATATATTCCAAGGATAACAATTTTCTTTTTGGACACGCAAACAGTCTATGTGGAATTATGTCTTATAGAAGGTTTACTGCGGAATTTAATAACGAAACTCCCAATCAAGATAGACTTATTAAAAGAACCTTGATGCAATGCCTTTCCTCTATTGGGCATATATATAGAGTAAAAAGATGTACGGACCCAACATGTGCACGTGCATACCCCAACAGCTTAATGGAACATGATGCCAAAAGAGGAACTCTTTGCTCCGTATGTAGGGACAGTTTCAAGAAAATATTAGAAAAATAAACAAAATGGAAATAATTTATGAGTGAGCAACAGTGGTACTATTTAATAAATCAGCAACAGTATGGGCCAATAACTGAAACGGAATTGGCTGATCTTTTCAGGAACGGAACAATCGGGTATGACAGCTATGTATGGGCCCAGGGGATGGAAGATTGGCAACCGGCTAAACAGGTAGCTGCCTTAGCAGGTATGTTGCCGCAAATCCCAATAGCACAAGGGCAGGTTCTACAAACAATAGGGCCAACCCGCCCTGCTTCTGTGACGGTCTTTGGTGTTCTGAATATAATCTTTGCAAGTCTTACATTAATTTGCACGCCTGTTGCAATTATAACCATCTTTATGCCATCACAATCCAGCCGAGCGGGATCGATAGATCCTAATGCAGTTGCTACAGGCTGGTTATTGTTTACCGCTTTGCTTGGAATGATATGCAGCGCCATCCAGTTAGCAAGTGGAATTGGACTTCTTAATCTTAAAAAATGGGCAAGGCAATGGGCAGTTAGACTATCATATTTTGGAATTGGCTGGGGATTTTTTGCGATCATTATCAATATAATATTAACTCTAACGGGTGCATTTGGATACCAGCAGGATTATGTCCCAACTGCAATTATTATGGATTTCTTCATGTTATTTGTTGGATTGATATATCCGATCCTTTTGATAATATTTTTGAGTAAATCACACATAAAGAGTGCCTGTATAAAATAATAAGGATGAACGATGAAAAAGGAATTTGTTCAGCGATATGCAAAGAATCCTATTTTGACCAAGGAAGATGTTCCGTATAAAGTCGAAACGGTTCATAATGCCGGAGTTGTTAAGCACAACGGCAAGTACATTATGATTTTCCGGTCACATCTGGATACGGGCAGAAGTATCATCGGCTTGGCGGAAAGTGATGATGGCTTTAACTTTACTGTTGCGCCCGAGCCCTTTATGACACCGGCTAAAGAAAAACCTTTCAGTGAATACGAAGCATACGGAGTAGAAGATCCGCGGATAACACCGCTGGAAGGTGAATATTATATAACTTACAGCGCGTATTCGAAGCACGGCGTGCGAATCGGTTTAGCTAAGACGAAAGATTTCAAAAATGTCGAGCGGATCGCTTTTATTACACAAGCTGATTACCGTAATACCGTTATATTCCCGGAGAAGATCAACGGTGAATATGTGAAGATGGATCGACCTCATAGTGATATCAGTCCGTGGGCTATCTGGATAAGCTTTTCACCAGACCTTGTCCACTGGGGACGCTCGGAATTAATAATCAAGCCTGTCACCTATCACTGGGACGAAATGAAAATCGGGCCAGGCGCCCCACCTATTAAAACTGATAGAGGCTGGCTGAATATTTATCACGGTGTATTTCCAACTATGGATGGCAGTGTTTACCGGTTAGGCGCAGCTCTTCATAAGCTTGATAATCCGGCAGAGGTGATAGCAGTTAGTGACCGTTGGATATTAACACCGCAGGCCCCCTGGGAACTGGTCGGATACGTTCATAATGTGGTGTTTACCTGCGCAGCCGTACCCGAAGAGGATGGGACTTTGAAGCTATACTGGGGCGCTGCAGACAAGGTTATGTGCGCCGGAACGGCAATTATTGAAGAACTTGTAGATCTTTGCCTCAGCAGCCCTCGAGAAGCTAAATAAGCCTTGATAAGAACGTCGATTACTGATAGACTATTTGGGTGTTATTGGGTGCTTTGGGTATTAAACTATTTAAGCCAGCTTGGAGGAGGACAAAATGTCCAGAATAGCTCGCTTTGACATTTTGTTTATATGCTTTGCAATGTTTTTTATATTCAGCAATTATGCCTTTGCCCTGAACTGGGAAATTCAAACAGTAGAGCCGAACATTACATTATCCAATCATACCAGTGTCGATATAGCAGTAGATAGTAACGGTACAGGTTATATAGCTTACTACAGCGAACCGCTTGAGAACAGTGGATTGAGCCTTTACGTTGCCTATACCAATAACGATACATGGGCAAAACTGCCGGCCGATCCAAATACATTTTTATCAACAATAACAAGCTATAACCCCAAAGCATGCATTGCAATAGACGTCAATGACCATATTCATGTCGTATATCCGAATAATGACAGCCATCTGGTTTTAAGAACTTATGACGGCAGTTCATGGTCAGGCTTAAAGACCATCGATAATGCGGGGATTTGTGAGCCTTATGATATAAAAACTGACTCAAATTCCAATCTTGGTATTGTGTATCGACGTGCCCCCATAGATAAAGATTATTCTAAATCAAAAATCATTTATGCGTCTTATAATTCTGGTAATCTTGAAAAAAACATTGTTGCCCAAAGCAATAGTTTTGTCTCCGGCAGTCTTGCTATAGACATCAATGGCAGCGCTCATATCGCATATCTTAATGAGGTCAATGAAACGCTCATTTACAGTATGTGTGATGATGGTAATTGCAGCAATGAGACTATAGACACTGTCGGAAATTTAGATGAGCTCGAATGGGGCGCAACGTCAATTGCAATCGACAATAATGACACAGTTCACATAAGCTATTGTGATTTAAATAACTTTGACATTAAACACGCCTATAAAACAAGCTTGACATTTAACATTGAAACCGTCGAACCCGTTGGCGCCACGTATCAATGGAACTCGCTTGTTATTGACAGCTGTGATTTTTTACATATCTGCTATAAGCGTCATTTGCCGGCGGAGAAGAACCTGACGCACAGTTATTTAAGCAGTTCCGGTTGGGATTCTGATAATGTTGACGATATAAACGCAAGCGGAGCTATCATATCACTGGCAATCGATGCTTTTGACAACCTTCATGTCGCATATATCGATCATGAATTACAAACAATACAATATGCAAAGGCAACGCTTTGCGGTGACGAAAATCATCCAAGCCAAACGGCTGATATCGATGAGAACTGTGTGGTCGATATGCGTGATATGGCAACCTTCTCATCTCATTGGTTCGATACCGGATGCTCGGAGCCAAATGATTGCGGAGGCGCAGATCTGGATGGTAAAGGCAGTGTTGATATTAATGACCTTGGCATTCTTTCAGAGCAATGGCTTGACTGTTCAATATTGGACTGCATGCCTTAATCAGCTCTTTTGGCCGGGTCCATCAGGAAAATGGTCTTCTCAAAAATGTCGGCGTCGAGCTTTTCCTTAAGAGCCTGCTTTATGAATTTTACCGGTGTTCTGCTTGTAGCATGCGTTATTATCATATGCTGATTGTTCATTGCTTTTAACAGGCCATTTAGTTCGTCAACATGAATATGTTTACCAAGGTCAGACCGGCCTCTATGTTCATCTTCGTAGAAAGTGCATTCTGTTATAAGAATTTTACTGTTTGCAATATAGTCAAGCTGGGAATAATCGACATATTCGGTATCACCAAGATATGAAACGACAGGAATTTCGATCTGGTAATCGATCTCAACCCCCTGTTTTTTAAGTTCGACTATTTGTGGGCCGGTAAGTTTGGTGTATTCTTTTCTGAGTTTTTTTCTTTTTTCAATTATTGTATAGCCGACCGAGCCGTTGCAGTGCTTAGTCGGGAAGACGCGGGCATAGAGATTTGGCTTTATCTGAAATTCATCGCCGGGTTTTACAGGTATGATCTCGGCTGGTATCCTGCTGCCGTCTAACTGGCCCCAGGCATCGATGATCTGACGAATGGGTCCGACGGTATTGGCTGGAGCTAAAATCGTTCCGGGTTTGATACCGAGAAACTTTCTATGGGAAAGGTAATAGGCCAAGCCGGCACTGTGGTCAATATGGCCGTGTGTGATTAAAACGTGATTTATAGATACCACCTGATCAGGAGCTTTACCAATGTCAAAGCAAACGTCCAGCTGGGGTATGGCAATAACATTTTCCTCAGCAGCTACGGAATAGCCGATCAATTCCAGATCGTCGATAGTAATTTTTTTTAACCGATGGCTTGGCATACAAATCCTTTATCAAACCTGCAAAACGGCTATGTTAGAAATGTATGCGGGCTTTGTCAATCTGTTTCTATTCCAATGCCTTCAAATAAGGCTGCGGTCGTTATGGTAGCTGAATTGATAGCCGAGAGTTTCATATATGATTATAAGCCCCAAAATCCCGCATTAAAAATGGTGCGAGCAAGCAGGATAGCAGGCCGATTAATATCAAAAGCTGAGTTTAAGCTAAGCGGTTTAGATGAATGGCTCGAATATGACTGCGATGATATGTATGAGAATGCCGAAGAAATAAAAAAGATCAGGAAAAAGGCTTATCTATACGGTTACGCAACGGCATTCAAGGATACTTCAGCAACGGACGCCGATAGAGACATAAAGATTGTTAATCATATCGACTTCCAAGAGCCTGAAATATTATATAGCAAAAAAACACAGCGAGTTTCCAACCGTCTTTGAAGCCAATTGTTCTAAAGTCACACCTTTGAGATCGGCAATGAATTTAGCTGTATGGACCAACAGCGCCGGTTCGTTAATCTTCTGTTTTCGCATCGGGGCCGGTGTCATATACGGACAATCGGTTTCCAGCATCATCCTTTCAAGAGGAGTGGCCTTGGCGGATTCTCTTACATCATTTGCACTTTTGAAAGTAACCACACCGGTAAATGAAATGTACCAGCCTTTTTCTATGATGAGTTCAGCTTGATCGGCGGTGCCTGTGAAACAGTGGAATACAACATTCTTC
>JANQHJ010000061.1 GCA_028282745.1 Sedimentisphaerales bacterium
TTCTGTTCCGTCTAAACCTGCGCAAGAACAGATCGACGAGATACTTGAATTTGTTGACGATATTTGGAACATGGGCGACTGGCCGAAGCGCATGAGTTACGCTGATTATATCGAATTTAGAAACTCAATCCAATCTTCATTGGATTAACAAAACAGAAAAATAGAAGGGCCCCGATCTACCGGGGCCCTTGTTCTATCCCCTATTCTCTAAAAATTTTCTTGACAAAAGTTTGAAAACTTGTTAATATACGCCTGTGTTTTAGTATAAACAACCCAAAAACAGTGGAATTAATCAAATTTTATTAGCCCACGGCACTGTCGTGGGTTTTAGCTCTTTAAAAACTAAAGTCGCCTGCCCTGCGAAGCTTTGGCGAAAGAGGGTTGAGTTCGTGGATAAAAACTCTGTGATCTCTGTGGCTAAAAAATCAGTGAAAATCCGTGTAATCCCTGGTTACTAAAAATATGCAAAACGAACCCAATTATATTGATTTTTGTGCTTTATATGACGATTCTCAAAAAAAACGAACCCAAACGAACCCAATTGTTTAGATTTAGATTTTATACTAAATACTCTGTGTTCTCTGTGGTTAAAACTAATTACATCAGGTTATCACGGTACCAGTCGATGGCTTTTTCAAGGCCTTGTTTGAAATCAATGACAGGCTTATAGCCAATGACTTTCTCGGCTAAGCTGATATCAGCGAGGGAATGTTTTATGTCTCCCGGCCGAGGATCGGTATAATTCGGCTTTACAGATTTACCGACGATCTCGTTTATCATATCGATGATCTGATTGATTGTCACCGAATAGCCGCATGCGATATTAACTACTTCGCCCGCTGTTTTCGGTGCACGTGCAGCAAGCAGATTTGCATGAACAACGTTATCTATATAGGTAAAGTCCCTGCTCTGCTCGCCGTCACCGTAGATGGTCGGCGGCTGATCTTTGAGGACCGAGGTGACAAAGGCTGGGATAGCAGCGGCATATTGGCTGGTCGGATCCTGGTATGGGCCAAAGACATTGAAATATCTAAGTGAAATAGTTTCCAGGCCCCAACATTCGTTAAAGGCTTTGCAATAATATTCTCCCATCAGCTTTGCGGCTGCGTATGGTGATAGAGGATTAGTCAGCATAGATTCTATTTTGGGCAGTGTAGGAGTATCACCGTAGGCACTTGAGCTTGCTGCATAGACGAACCGTTTTACGTTGGCATCACGTGAAGCTAAGAGTATATTGAAGGTCGCGTCAACGCAGTGGTAATGAGTAGTTGCCGGATCATCAACGCTTTTAGGAACAGACGGCAGAGCACCCTGGTGAATTACGACATCAATATCCTTGAGAGCTGAAGCAGCTGTTTCCAGACAGCCCATATCACCTTCGACGAAGTCAACCCTATCAATAACGCCGTCTAAATTCTGCTTTTTGCCAGTCAGAAGATTATCGAGCACCCTGACAAAACAACCCTCTGATACGAGTTTCCTTGTGATATTCGAGCCGATAAAGCCGGCACCGCCTGTAACCAAATATTTATCCATAGAAATAACCTTTTATATTGATTTAGAAACCAGGAATATAGCGTAATGAGATCGTTAAGGCAATCCTTAAGTTGCCATAACGGGAGTCTGATATTTACGATACACCTTGAACTGTTGCTGGAAATAACCACCCTTAAGGGCTCTTGCACCTACTAATACACAGCCAATCAAGTTGACGTTTATTTCCTTTAGCTCGCGAACTGCCCTTTGAGCGGCACCTCTGCGGGTAAGGTCGGCATTGAATACCAGAATTATACCATCCGAATCCTGTGCCAGCACTTTCGCCCCGCTAACAAGCAATAACGGAGGGCCATCAATTATTATATGGTCATAATTGTTCCGTTGCCCCGAAATAAGCTGTATCATTGAATTTGAAGCAACAGCCTCATTCGGATTTCCCGGAACCGGGCCAGAATCAATTACATCAAAACCATCAAGGCCCGAAGAACGAATAATTTGCTCAGCTGAAACTTCACCTGAAAGATAATTGCTAAGCCCTATGTCAGATTTAGCTTTGAGATCACAGCGGTCACTAAGTCCGGATTTGGGGAAAGCTTTATGTATCATTGAACGCCACAGGTTCGAATCAATAAGTAGCACCTTTTTTCCTGTAGCAATTAAAGCTGTAGCGAGATTAATAGATACGGTAGTTTTTCCTTCTCCCGGACCACAACTGCTTACAAAAATGACCTTGGTGTCCTGAGCTTCACGTGAAAGCTTTAGATTAGTCTGCAGCTGACGATAGGATTCGCTGACAATCGAATATGGAGATAAACGCATAACATGGCATAAGTCAACGCCCCGGATGCTTTTATCTTCATCTGAATGCGGTACGACACTAAGAAGAGGAATTTTAATATGCTGAACAATATCCCTTGGGGTTCTTAGCAGGTCATTAAGAAGCTCAACCAGAAAAGCTAATCCAACACTTATAGCAAAACCCAGGAAAGCCCCAGCAGGTATATATACATACCATAAAGGAGAACTCAGTTCATTAGGCGGCCGTGCCATAGAAGCTGGACTCACTTTCGGCGTGTCAGGATCACTTGCCTCAATCTGGCGTTTTCCTATCAATTCCTTTATCTCATTAAGATTGTCACGCAGTTGGTCTCTAATTGCTACTCTTTTATCATATTGCACTCTCGCACTATCAAGTGCTTTCTTTTGTTTAGCCGCTGCTTCTCTTTGCTTACGTGCATCCAGTAAACGTTTATTAAAAATGACATACTCATCCTGAGCATCCTTTAAATTAGCTCTACGAGTTTGGTCACCGATCTCACGTTTCCTCGTAATTTTTCTGTCCTGAAGATCCCTGATTCTTTCCCTAAGCTCACGAATAATTTTATGTCTTTCACCATATTTGGTAAGCGCTTGAGCTAAACTAGTTTGCGCGCCCAAAAGTTGCTGCGTGAGTCTAATCATAGTAGGATCACGCTCAATAGCCTGCTTCACCTGATCCTGATCATCTACTGAACCCTGAGTTTGCCTCTCAAGCTGCTCAATCTGGGTCTCAAGCTGTGAAACATTCAAGCTCAATTCCCTTTCCTCTTCTTCCAAATCTTCAAGCCTTACGGTGATAGTATCTCTAAAAGTATGTACCTCAAGATCTGTAACACCTGCATATTTCCTGACTTCGTCCAGAGACCTCTCTGCCAATTGAAGATCATTTTCAATCAGAGTTTTTCTATTCTTAAGTTCTACAAGTTTCCCCTGCACTTGATCAATTTTAGTATTACCATATTCACTAACAAAGAAGAATATGACTTCATTGACAATTAAAGCTGCTTCCTTTTTGTTACCACAAGTCATCGAAACTTCGATATAACCTGAATCTCGATGAGCACTGATACCCAAATTATCTTTAAGGTCCCCATATGCTTCAAGTATCTTTTGGCTTTCGATGTTAGCCTGATTTTTATACCAGTTGGTTTGCTTGATCTTGTCCCTGGTAAGCAACTTCTCCAGCATTGATTGGTGTCTCATTCTATGCGCAATAGTCTGTCGGTGCTCATATTGAATGTCTTTATTAACAACTGTAGAGGTCATTTGCATCGGGTCTTTTTCTACAGGGGGCAATACGCTGATAAGGCCATGGGCCCTGTACTTTGGATAGTAACGCTGCATCAAATACCAAGTTACAGAACCGGCAATGAGCCCCATAATAGACAAGACGATAATCAACCAGATATGACGTCTAAGGATTGACATGATATCCTTAGGCGTTAAACCAGCTGGTTGATTAGGCCTCATTCCAGACGGCCTTATCATTTGTCTTGGCAACATTTGGGAGTTTGGTTCCATGGCTAACTTTACACTGAAACTTTAATTATTAAAAAATAAAATACCTCTAAGTCAGTTAGAAAGTCTCTCAATTTCTTTCTTAATTCGCTCAATTCGGGCTTCTGACATCTGCCTCTTGCCGGCGGAAACAGCTTTTTTGTATGCTTCCGCAGCTTCGTTATTTTTTTCGAGTTTTTCCATTATCAAGGCTAAATTCTCATACATTTCATAAGGAGCATAAACCTGATTCCGTTCATACTGTTGCAATGCAGCCTGTGCATACTCTTCTGCTTTATCAAATCGACCAGTTCTATAAAGCACTAAAGCATAAGTATCCAATATTGCAGGATTATCGGGCTCTATTTCATAAGCTTTTTCTATATAACCTAATGCTTTTTCAATATCCTGGTTACTCTTTGCATATACATAAGCAATATTGTTTATAAGCCTTGCATTATCAGGCATCTTACTCAAAAGCTCTTCATACACCTCAATAGCTTTTTGGATGTAACTTTTATCGGAATATTCTTCATAAGCTGCCGTCAGGAGTTGCCCTTTGCTAGCCAGATGATCCATCCCTCTACCTGTATCCGGGCCAATTGCTTGAATATATTTATCCAAGTATTTAATTGCGTTATTATAATCCCTGTCAACAACAGACAATCGATATAAGACGTAATTATCAAGCAAGGAATCTGGATCATCAACCAGATTTTTTTCACAGTAATCCCTGACAGGATCAACCCCCACATAGCCAAACATAATCTGTAACATCTTACTGGCTAATTCTTCATTATCTTTTACTCTATCTGTTGCCCTGGTGAAATAATCAACAGCGGCAGCCTTATCATTTGTTTTAGCCTTTATTTTTCCCATAACCATAAGTGCCACATAGTCATATTCTGATTCGATATATTGCGAGCTTATTTTCATAGCATCTTGAAGCTTATCTCTTTCAATTAAGCTTGATAGATATCCATCAAGAGCCTCTGGAATTGGAGAATTTTGTTCCAGGCTTAAATCCCAAGCCTTTTTATAAAGCTTCTCAGCCTGCTTGGGGTCACCGGCTCTTAAAAACAAGTTAGCATAGCGCTCATACCATACAGCCTGATCTGGAAAATTGTTTATCATCCGGTCATAAAAAGCCTGCAATCCTTGTAAGTCTCCAGTCCGGTTATATATTGATTCCAACAGATCCCGGGCATTCTGCGGCGTTGCCGGCTGGTCAACAATTGCTAAAAGTTCCGCAATTGCATCAGCAGTTCTATCCGAAGAGACATATGCCCTGGCCAGATAAACCCTTGTTGAAGGATTGTCATTTATCGACTTACTTTTTATGAGGTCACTAATAGCCTGAGGGTATTTATACATGAGAAGATTAATACGCCCTCTTATCAACCATGCCATATGGTTCGTCTCATCCGTTCGAAGGCTTTTATTAACCATTCGAAGAGCTTCAGAGTATTTACCCTGACTCATAGATATCTGGGCGGCAAGAAGCTGTCCAATAGGTTCATCCGGATATTTTTCTTCGAAACTTTGGTATTGCAAATCAGCTTCTTTTATCAGTCCAGAATTTAGAAAAGCCTGTATTCGAAGAAGGTTATTTCTCTTATTATCTTCAAGAGAAATCAAAGCCTCTGAATATTTTTCCACATCCTCTGTATTACCTGATTTTTGGGCAATTTCTAAAAGCACAGTTGCTACCTTAGTATTTTTTAGGTCCTTCTCGTACTCATCCTCAAGAATTTTTTTAGCTTGGTCATACTTGCCTTCAACAAAATAATACTCCCAGAACAAAGTGGGATCATTCAACTCATTTAGAAGCTTCTCAGCCTTTTCTTTTTGTCCTGTTTTTCGGCAAAAGTTCAAATAACTACCAATAACAGCCTGATTCCCAGGCTCAAGTTCCATTGCTTTTAAATAGGCATCTTCAGCCATATCCTGGAAAACTTTTCTTTTAGATTCATCTGTTTGTTCTTCCGCATGCTTTAAAGCTAAATTACTAAGGAATAAAGCACTCTTAACAGAAGGCTCTTTCCTGAAAACATCCTGTCCCATAGCAATAGCTTTGTCCGGTTCCTCACTAATCATGCTGTCGGCATACATGCTCTGTGCTTGAGGATCATTGGGATTAAGATAATAAGCCATAGCGGCTGCTTCTTTGGCTTCTATATGCTGCTCACGACTCGCGCTGCTGCCTAAATCATAGTTACGCTTATAAACAAATACCGCCAATTGTTTAGCTGCGGCGCCATTAAGAGGATTGAAGTTTAATGCCTTTTTCAAATCTTCAATTGCCTCATCTATTTTATCTAAATTTCTATTTACTTCAGCACGGAGAAATAATCCTGAAGAAAAAATCGGCTGCTCCTCCAAGCAATATTCGATGCTTGTTAGAGCATTTTCATATTGCTCTTCAATTAAAAACAGCCTGGTTTTATAATATCCACCATTACACTTGTCAAAATTATATTCTGCTGCAATATCCACGATGGATTGACACATTTGAATGTCTTTTTTCCTGGCAGCAATATTGAACAGATAGTCAACTGATTGGCGAGAATAATCAAAAATCTTCTTACTGACCTTTTGTTCATTAGACTTCATGTCTCTAAAAATTTCTAATACTCTTTGCAAATGAATGGCAGCAGTATTCGGATCAGCATTATCATAATAAAAAATTCCTTTGGCAATCTCTCTGTCAATCTCCTCAGTTATCTCATCTAATATTTGAATTCTTATCTCACGAAGTTGTGGCTCCGAAACTTCAATACTAAATCCCAAAGCCCTTATATATGCTTTAATTGTTAAATTTTTAGGGAAATAATTTAAGTATGCACCGGCCACATTTTTTGCTTGAGCGATTTTTTCATGGTCCTCATACACCTTGCATAAATTTAAAACAATAGCTTCACTCACGTAATTAGGTTCAATTGCCAATTGCCTTAAAAGCATTTCGGAAAGTTCATCACTGCGTATGAGCAATTCTTTTTCAAAAGATGAGGGATCTACCTGGTTACCATCCTTGCTTCGCAGTATTTCCGCTTTGATCGAATTGATTTTCTTATTTAAAAGCTGGGTTTTAAATAAAAGACTGTTTGGTTCATCAATTTGCCCCTCATCGAGTTTAGCCAGTGCGGATTCATCTTCCCCTCGCCTGATAAGTGCAGCAACTCGAAGTATTCTACTTCGATTATTAGGGCCATACTCATTCTCATAGACATCAATAAAACGCAAAGGTGAACCACCTAAATTTAACAATAATTCAGAAAGATCAAGCCATACGGTCGGGTGACTTCTGTCGATACTATTAACTCTCTTGCCTTTGTCCTGTTCTCTGCGAAGAAGAGAAGCAAAATAGAAGTCTCGCGCTGCTCCTATTTCGGGGGTGCTTTTATATTCACCAGCTAAAATATATGCCACTCTGGCATCAGTTTTATTAGAAGCCTCTAAACGCTGGTAAACCCGATATAATTTTTTTATAGCTTCTGCCTGCTGCCCCTGGGCAAGCTCTAATAAACCTCTCCATTTAATAACTTCAAGGTCTTCGCCGCTTCCAAGCATTTGCTCTAATTCATGAACAGCTTTACCTGCTTTTTCAAGCCACTTTGCCTTTAGACCCTGATCTATTTTTTCATCTCTTATTAATAGACTCAAATAAGTCCAGGCTGCTCGTTCAAATAATGCGATCCTGTTCCTGATTTTTATAGACTTATCAGGACCCGATGATTCTTCAATAGAAGAAAGTTTTTGAGCTTCATCAAGAACCTGTAATTTTCTTGTAAAATCACTCTTTTCACTACTAATCTCAAATCTTAAGCCATATAAATCAGCTAAGGCCAATTTATAAGGGAGATTATCAGGCTCTAAATGAGAAGCCTTTTCAATATTTTGAATAGCTTCATCAATATATTCGCTTCCCCTTAAAATGTAATAACTTGATAAAGCTTCATATACTATAGCCTCATTTGGAAATTTTTCGACAAGCCCTAAATAATTAGGTTCATAAATTTCCAAATTGATATTTTCTTGTTCAAAAAACTCGTATGATTGTTTCATTCGTAAATATTGTGTTTGTCCCCATGCGTTATTGGGGTCATTACTCACCGTTTCAGCAAACAAATCTATCGCTTTTCGGTTTTCCTGTTTCTGCTGCTCGGTACTACCTCTTGAGGCGGCAAGATCACCTCTAACCCTGATAGCCCTGGCTAACTCCCAGGCAACTTTATGATTTGTTGGATCTAATTTAAGAGCTTCCTGCAGGTCTTCAATAGCTTGCTCAATAACCTTGTCCTGATCGGTCGCCGAGCCTCTCATTACATTTTGCAGCCTTGCCTTGCCCCTGAGTAAATACAAGTATTGACCAAGTCTTTGCACGCCGTCCGAACCAGCAATAATCTCATGAGTTAATCCAACTTTTGGGTATAGAGGTGACTCCCATTGTCCAGTATCAGCATTCATCAAATCACTATCCTGGACAAATTCAAGGAATTCTGTAGCTTGCGACTCCACTCTTTCCCACATTTGACCAGGATTGCTATTGGCTATGATGTAGAAGTATTTTAGTTGTGCGTATCTGACAGACGCATCTTCTGGAGCAATAGCTAATAATTCCTGCCAACACCCTCTTACAGGAGCCCACTCCTCAATTACAAGATAAAGGTCAATCAATTTCCTAAGCACCTCTATCTTTAAATCATCGTCTTTTGCCCTTGCTTTTGCCCCTAGGTAATTTTGTTTTGCATCCTCATAATCTTGTTTTTCCCAAGCCACATCCCCATCAGCAATCCACTTGGCAGCAGGCTGAAACTTTTCATATACCTTATATAAACCCGCAAGTAAAATTAACGACAATAGAATAGTTGCAATAATTGCCAATTGTTTATTTAGCCTCTGTGCCATTTATTTTCCCTTTCCTTTCAATATTACTGAAATTAAAAAACATAAATTCATTTATAGTATTTTTTTGCTTA
>JANQHJ010000110.1 GCA_028282745.1 Sedimentisphaerales bacterium
CTCGATCTATTGCAATTGGCTGCAAAGTTCGAGGCCTGCGTTGTCGGCTAAAAACGTTCTCAACGTATTTCAATACGCTTGCGAGTCTTTTTCGCCTCCAGCCTTGTCCCCGAACTTTTCGCTCAATTTCGTAACGAACCATGTTTTAGGATGGCTTCTAATGATAATAAAAATCGGGGCCGGATAATTGATCCAGCCCCGATTGCTATACATATTTTTTATCAAAAGGGCGATTAACTAAAACCCTTCTGATATTGTCAGTCTTAGTCCTGACAGTAGCTCTGATCCTTGATGAACTCTTCAAGGGTGTTCTTGAGCTGTCTTGCCAGATATTTGCCCTTACCTCTCGGGTTGCTTCCCGGCGGATAATCATAGAGCAGGAATTCGTCGGATGCGACAACCACAGGGTTGATATCCTTGGCGTCACTGCCTGCTGCAAGGCTGAGCTTGACTGCGACCAGGTATTGAGCAAGCTTAATACTCATGTCACACCTTGAAGCATTTGAGCCGTCAGCCATCTTACCGCTGAGGATATTCATTGCCTGTGTCTTAGTGAGCAAATCGGCACCAACCCACATCTCTTCGATCGGCCATTCATTTGGATGTGTCTTCCAGTAGCACGGATTCTTCGGACATGGTGCCAGTTGAACTTCACAGAGTACGAATTCGATTGTTTCGCTTTCGCATCTCTTGAGCTTGAATGCCTTGCACTTACCGCCGTCACGCAGTCTGTAACCGTCTGGTACGTTGATCATTGCTACGTAATATCCAGGCCTGAGATTATCGAAGCATGCCTGGCCGTCTGTACCGGTTGTCCCTGTCTTGTAATACCTGGAGTACTTCTTGAGTTTGACAGAAACACCTTCGATTGGTACTTCATTACCATCGACAATCTTGATAACTTTAACACATGCGCTTTCCTCACATGGAGGTATCGGACATGCGTTGAATGTGAGCTCTTTGTTTTCACATTCTGCCAAATTGAATGATACACAAGAACTTCCGGAAAGCTGGTAGCCCTTAGGAGCCTTGACCCTGACCTTGTAGCTGCCCGGTACGATCTTGGCACCTTCGAAGCATACCGTGCCGTCTGCATTGGACTTTTTCCACTTGGTATAGCAGCCCTTGCTCAGACCGACCCATGCACCCTCTACAGGTGCAGCCGGATTATTCTGATCACAAGCTACTGTTACACAAATTGACTGTGTACAGGCTGGAGGACAAACGCAGAAACTTGCTACCGCTCCGGCGTTACAACCAACCTCAACATCTACGGAGCCTTTTGAACAGTGCTCATAATCACCGTCAACGGCAACTGTGAATGTACCTTTACCAAGATCCGTAACGCTATAAAGCCCGTTCTCTGAAGTAACAGCTTCAGCTACTTCATTACCGTCGCTGAAGACCTTGATCGTGACACCTTCCATCGGTGAAACATCGCCGTTAGGTCCGCATTCCAGGCAAAATACAACACCTTCGATAGTGCCCGAACACTCAGCCGGCCCAACTACTTCAGCGGCCGCACTAAGGCTTGTATCCACCATCTGGGCTAAAGATGTCTCGATGTCGAATCTCTCATCTGTGGTAAATACCATTGCTACGGATTTGTCGCCAGCCAGACCGAATGATGAAACACCGCCTGCTTTATAGACAAATCTGGCAGCTTGATTACCTGATGGCTGAGGAATGACTACAGCAGCTATCGGCGCTGTCGGGCCGGCAGTTACGCCATTAACGACTCCGGTTGTACTGGTAGCAGCGGCGAGAATGGGTACGCCATTGATACTTTCAACATCGAAAAACCCGATTTTCTTATTGCCGCTTATATACTCTATGATATAAGCGAACTGCTTCTTACCCGGTGTAATACCTAATGGGTCGGAAGCATCAAGGCCGTCAAATGCCTCAAAATATACATTGACTACAAATGAGTCTCCTTCATTGTTAGGGCCGTCCTGCATCACTACCATTCCGTTTGAATCTGGAATAGGATCTGCATGAACAGATGTTGCCCCAAGCATAAATAATGAAACAAACAAGCAAATTATCCACTTTGTCTTTCCCATACGGCTTCTCCTAAAATTTTATCAACCGTTGTTTACGCTGTTCCGGGGGACATGGCGGTTTACCATACCCCCAATGCATCTTAACCTAAGCTATTTATAATTGAATTGCGACACAAGAAGACAAACCTTGTGCGCAAATTATTTTCTCCGTGATATGTCACCTCCCTGAAATTCATTTTCCAGTTCCTTTTAATCTTTCCTGCTTTAGTTTAACAGGAAATCCGGAAAATGGGAAACTATTTTTTACGTTTTCTCAAGTAAAGAGAAGAAAGAGCTATAGAGAACAGAGCTATAGAAGTAGGCTCTGGTACTATATCGATAGTAGTATTGATTTCACCTATTGGGTAGTACAATTCGTCGGTTTCGATAAGCAGCTGTTCTGGCACATCCGCCTCATTCAATGCAATTGCAAGTTCTTTTGAGACGCTGCTTGGGGTGAAATCTGCTACATACGTCCATTCACCTATAAAGTTAAAAACAGCATCACCGGTCTCAAGGCCCATTGCTCCGCCGTAAGCTGCTGGAGCGTGAGGTGCTGTTCCACTTGTACCGGCATCATAACCATAACCAGCGATTGATGCGGGTTCCGGATTATGAGCTACAAAACGGCCAAGATTCAAAACTGTATCGCTGCCATGCCCGCTTTCGGCGCCAAGATGTGTTAATACAAAGCCAATTTGCATTTGACCTATAGTTGCGCCCAATGGATCCGACGAATCCTGACCGTCATAAACGGCGAAATCAATTCTAACGTTTATAGTATAACCGTCATTAGAATCGACAAGGTATGCTGTACCCTCAGAACCTGAGATCAAAGCACCGGAAACATTGGAAATAAGAAATGCAAAAATAATTACTACTAAACCAAAACACCCACGCCTACCGAGAACATTAACAACGCTCATTTATGTCTCCTCCAGTTTCCTCTGCTATGCAGGAAAACAAAAAAATATTTCAACTCACTCCATTAATAAAGACTGCAACTTTCCCGTTATTCCTGAAATAACACTCCGAGATGTGTATTCCACCACACCTCTCCTATTTCATCGCTTTAATTCTATTATTTTTGGTACATTTAAGTCAAGTTAAAAACAAATTAATGTCATTTTTTTCGAAATTTTTCTGTCAAAATCTAAATTTGTTTGGATATTAGTCTGAAAAGGTCGATTTTGGTGTGAAAAAAATTATTTTTGTTTTTCCGGCACCGGCATTTTTAGCTCAAAAAGCACCTTTTTCATATCCTCCCAAACCCGCCGGCGGTTGTCCTGCGAATAATTTCTCAATAAATACGCAGGATGATAGGTTGCCATCAGTTTAATTGGCTCTTTTCCAAGCCCGGGATAATACTCCTGGAACTGTCCCCGCAGCCGCCCGATCGGTTTGTTAGTATCAAGCAATGTTCTCGCCGCATGCGCTCCCAAAGCTACGATTACTTCCGGCTGAATGATTTCGATCTGCTGCTGAAGATATGGCAGACAGCTGTGTATCTCATCCGGCTTTGGATCACGATTACCCGGCGGCCGGCACTTTAAAATATTGCAGATAAAAACGTCACTCCGCTCAAGTCCCATCGCAGCTATTATTTTATCTAATAGTTTTCCTGCCCGCCCGACAAAAGGCCGACCCTGAGCGTCCTCATCCGCGCCAGGCCCTTCACCTACAAAAACTATCCTCGCGTCACAGTCACCTTCGCCCGGCACGGCATTGGTACGCGACGAGCCAAGCTCACACTTACGGCATTTACCAACTTCAACCGCGATCTTTTCAAGCTCAACTTTTTTCTCTATCCCGGCTTTGGATGATGGTTCACAACCTGGGCCGGGTGTTTGTCCTTTAACGGTAAAGCCGCCGGTAAAGAATTGCTCTAACTCGGCGTGCTGTTTTACTACTTTATTGACATTCGTTTCTTTAGCCATGTTTGTTTAGCCGATATTCTTGTTATCATCTTCGGTTTTATTAGCCATTGAATATTCGCCATCCTGCCTTTTGTGATTAACGTCGAGCTTCTGGTTATAAATTCGGTAGGCATCCTCAGCGTCGAGACCGACACATTGAGCAAGGCTTATCCAGAAGAACAGCATATCAATTACTTCGACGCGTGCGTTCTGCAGATCATGCAGTTGGAATCTCTTACCGTCCTTAGCTTCCTGGCACCAGTGTTTCCAGAACGTGCAGTCCCGCAGCTCTTCCAGCTCATTACTCATAGCCGCGACGTAATTATTTATCCATTCACCTGCCGCCTGCGGATCGAAATTCTCGCGCAGCGCCTTGGCATCAAAGCCGGTACGCTTATTAAGCTCAGCCTGCTTTTCGAACAGTTCTTTGAACATCCCTGTCTCCTAATCAAAATAGCCATCCCGACTTGTCGGGATTCCACAACTTAAAACTAAGAACTAAAAACTCAAAACTACTTCTGGTTCTCCGGCACAATAAAGTGATCCGGCACAGGAAAGTGCGAGCAGAGCATCAATACTTCCTGGCCGATCTTCTCGAGCATATCCTCGTTGTCAACATTCTCGACGACCTTATTGATAAATTCCGCAACCTGCTTAGCCTGCTCTTCCTTCATACCACGAGTAGTGATCGAAGGCGTACCGATCCGCAGCCCGCTCGGATTGAACGGCGGGGCGGGGTCGTCCGGGATAGTATTACAGTTACTGACGATCCGGGCCTTATTAAGGGCCTTCGCCAGCTTCCTGCCCGGGATATCCTTATTGCGAAGATCGATCAGAATCAAATGGTTATCAGTTCCGCCCGATACCAGCTCGAATCCAAGCTCTAATAATTTCTCTGCCATCGCCCTGGCGTTCTTAACTATCTGCTGAGCGTAGTTTCCGAACTCCGGCGTATCGGCCTCAGCCAGTGCAACCGCGATAGCTGTTATCGTATGCATGTGCGGCCCACCCTGCAGGCCGGGGAACACCGCCCGGTCAACGTTCTTTGCGTGCTCTTCTTTACACAGCAGCAATCCGCCGCGCGGCCCGCGTAACGTCTTATGAGTTGTCGTACTGACAACGTCTGCAAACGGCACCGGGCTCTGATGAACTCCGCCGACAACCAACCCGGCGATGTGGGCGATATCGCTTACGTGATACGCACCGACCTCTTTAGCTATTTCGCCGAACGCCTTGAAGTCAATCTCGCGCGGATAAGCCGTCGCGCCCGAGATAATGATCTTCGGCTTTACTTCCTTAGCCGTCTCGCGGATATGATCCATATCGAACCGCCCGGTCTTCGGATCGAGCCGGTATTGGATCGAGTTAAATGTCTTACTGGTAAACGACATCTTCCAGCCGTGCGTCAGGTGCCCGCCGTCAGTCAGCAGCAGCCCGCAGATAGTATCACCCGGCTGGGCTAAACCGAGATACGCACCGAGGTTAGCTACCGAGCCGGAATAAGGCTGGACATTGGCATGATCGGCCTTGAACACCTTTTTGGCACGCTCGCGAGCCAGATCCTCGATAAGGTCGGTAACTTCCTGGCCTTCGTAGTAACGCTTATGCGGATAGCCCTCTGCGTATTTATTGGTCAGAACACTGCCGGTCGCAGCCATAACCGCTCTGCTGACATAGTTTTCCGAAGGTATCAGCCGGATAGCGCCGCTCTGACGGGCCTTTTCCTGCCTGATCAATTCGTAAATTTCCGGATCGTAATGTTCCAATGCCTCTAATGCCGTTGTCATTTCAAACTCCCAAAATTCAAGGTTTATTCAATATAAGCCACAGAGAACACAGAGGCCACAGAGATATATAAAGTATAAATCAGTGTAAATCTGTGTCTGATCAAGATTAAACATAGATTTATAGCAGAACAACCCAGCACCTTCAACTGTTATTAGCAGATGTTGGCTGATGTCTGCAATTTTCCTTGAAAATTGGGTTCGTTTGGGTTCGTTTTTGGCTTTCTACAAAAATGTAGTTTCTTTATATCTCCCTAATGTGTAAGGACTAAGCCCGCTTGAGACGGATTAAAATTGGGTTCGTTTTGCATATTTTTAGTAACCACGGATTCCCCGGATTTCCACTGATCATTTCTATTTTGTCATTCCCGCGCAGGCGGGAATCTACTTTTAATGATCCTGGATTCCGCATCAAGTGCGGAATGACAGAAAAACAAGAAGCAGAGGAATTCGTAAATTGGGTTTGAATTGGCTTTGTTTTTCGGATACAAATCTTTCCCAAAATTCGTACAATATTTTATTATTAAAGAGCTTACAAACTTTTAGTTGTTCTTGAAATTGGCTTTGTTTTGCATAAAAGACACCGTTAAAAGGGACCAGAATGCGAATACAACAACCACTGAGCTTTTTGGCCACGAATTGACACAAATCATCACGAATTCAACAACTTTAATTGTTAAAGAGCGAAAATACCCCAGTCCACGTACCTCAGGCATCTTCACTGTGCTACGAGTGGCTGGGCTAAACTGTTTTTGATCAAAAAAAGACTTTTTTGCGATGTTTGAAAACAATATAACATGTGTGTGTGATTTGTCAAGAAAAAAAGAAATGTTTTAGTCATAGAGACCACCGAGGACACAGAGTTTATAACTACGGATATGCGCAAATTAACACTAAAATAAGCGTTGTCTTAGATGGGGTTTAAGATAAAATTAATATTACTTTTATTTGAATATTTTGATCTTTATTTCGTCTTATTAAATGATAACTTGTTAAATAACACCAAAATATAGTTTATCAAAGTTGATAGTAGAAAGTCATTGTGAAGCATAGAAAAACGAAATCGAATAAAAGAAAGCCATCTGTCACAAAGTCTAGTAAAAATGATACTCAAAAACTTAAAAAGCCATTCATTAAACGTTTTTGTACTTTTATCTATTGTTTTTTTGCATTAATGGCAACAGCAGCGACTATTTTTATTTCAATAAATCCCCGTGTTTACGTGTATCCGTCAATTAGTCTTGACCCCAATAATCCCGCATATACTGTTTTTATCGTTCGCAATGAGGGCTATCTGGCTATTAGCGATGTCAAGTTTTCATCTTCGCTGAAACACATTAAATATGCTTCTGGAGTACCGTATGTAATTGCTGACAAGCCCTATGATAACAGGTTTAGTGATCCCAAACAGGTATCTCGTGTAATTGTACCTGGAGAAGAAGCTTCGGAAATACTTACTTTTTCCGGTATGGAAAATAATCAGTTTGAAAATGCAGATATAGCAGTTCGACTATCTTTCCGTCCATTCAGATTGTGGCCTTTTTCATTATATGTAAAAGAAGAGTTACATCGTTTTGAACTTAAAACTACGAGAGATGGACAACGATACTGGTTTCCACAGCCCATTCATAAGTGACAAATTTTCATTTTTTTAAAGACTAAAATACACTTTCTCTGTGTGCTCTGTGATCTTGGTGGCTTTAAATTAGTAAAATTCGTGGACGGAAGATGTCAAAGATGCTAATGTGTCCAAATGAATAATGTCACTAACAATATATCGAAGGATTCCGTAGTTTCTTTGCGGGAGATCACAGAAAAAACTGTCTGGTCAATATGTAAACTTTCCGTCAAAAAACAGCAAGAGAAATTCGTAGCTGCCAATTCAGTTTCGATCGCGGAGGCCTACTTTTCAAAGTATGCGTGGTTCAGGGCGATCTATGCCGACGATACCCCGGTCGGATTTCTTATGTTATATGATGATCCGGAAAAGCCCGAATACTACCTGTGGAGGTTTATGATAGACGCCCGCTATCAACGTATAGGATTCGGCAAAAGGGCACTAACGCTCCTGATAGAGCATGTAAAAACCCGGCCTAATGCTGAACATCTTATGACAAGCGCTATTGATGGTAACGGCAATCCGAAAAAGTTCTATGAGAAGATGGGCTTCAAGCTGACAGGTGAATATGAAGACGATGAGGGTAATGAAGCTCTTATGAAGCTGATCCTGTAGTGAATATCAGAAAACCCAGAGGCTAAATCTGTAGGGAAAACGCAAGCTGTCATTGCGAAGGAGTCCATCTGGACGACTGCGGCAATCTTGTACTATGAAATCGTATTATTTATATATGATGACAAATCAAAATAACACTGTAATATATACCGGTGTTACGAATGACATTGAACGAAGAGTCGCCGAACATAAGGGTAAAAAGGGCTCATTGTTTACGAAGAGGTTTAATGTAAATAAATTGGTTTTTTACGAACGGTTCGGCCGGATAAGTGATGCTATAGCTGCTGAAAAGAGGATCAAGGCTGGGTCGAGGGCTAAAAAGATCAAATTGATAGAGGCCA
Source organism: Sedimentisphaerales bacterium (assembly GCA_028282745.1). Classification (GTDB taxonomy): domain Bacteria; phylum Planctomycetota; class Phycisphaerae; order Sedimentisphaerales; family Anaerobacaceae; genus JANQHJ01. Next base: position 8,320 of record JANQHJ010000110.1, read on the forward strand.
TGAATCCAGATTGGAATGACTTGTGTTAGAGCAAGATTGCCGCGGTCGCTTCGCTCCCTCGCAATGACAAGGATGCTTGAGGTTGCGAAACAAATTTGGAATAATTTGATCATAAGCAAGATTGCTTCGGCCTGATGCTTTGTAGGCAAAGCAAAATTTGGGCCTCGCAATGACATATTAGACGATACTTAAGAATTGCAGGAAATCATGCTCGAAGTATATAAAGAACAGATATTAAAAATATTAAAACGGCGGGACTATAAAGGTCTCAAGAAATCTCAGATCGGAAAAGCCATCGGTGTCGAGTCCGACGACTGGCAGGAATTCAATGCCGCATTCGATGAAATGCGAACAGACGGCTGGCTGGTATTGAGCCCGCGAAATATCGTCTCACTGCCGTCGATGACATCGAAGATAATTGGCACGTTCCGGGCCAATCCAAAGGGATTCGGATTCGTCCTGCCACGAGAGGCCAATATAGCCGGCAACTTGTTCATACCAGCCGATGACACAGCTGGCGCGATGACCGGCGATATAGTCGAGGCCCGGGTATTGAAAAAGGGCAAGCGGCAAGGCCAGATGCGCTATACCGGCAAGGTCACTGAGATACTCGAACGAAGTGCCAATCAGTTCGTAGGTACGCTGTTAAAAGAAGGTAAGCAGTGGTACGTTCAGCCGGACGGCAACGTGTTTACCGAGCGGGTATCTATCGAAGATGTCACCGCCAAAGGCGCGAAGCTAAAGGACAAGGTCGTTGTCGAGATATTGACCTATCCGAGCGAGCAGTACCTGGCAAGCGGTGTGATACTCGAAGTGCTTGGCAGGGCCGGTCAATACGCATCAGAGACAGCATCGGTTATAAGGCAGTTCCATCTGCCTGCTGAGTTCTCAAATGAATGTGTAGAACAGGCGAGAAAAGCAGCAGCCGATTTCAACGCGGATGGTGATGCCAATCGTGAAGATATAACAGGCAAAGTAGTAATAACTATCGATCCGCCGGACGCGAAGGATTTCGACGACGCTATCAGCATTGAGAAAGACGAGAACGGCAACTGGCTGCTCGGCGTGCATATCGCCGATGTCAGCAGTTTTGTGACCGAAGGTTCGCCGCTCGATGTCGAGGCGAAAGAGCGCGGCAATAGTATTTACCTGCCGCAAAAAGTTATACCGATGCTGCCGGAGATTTTGAGTAACGGAATCTGCAGTTTACAGCCTAAGCAGAAACGCTTCTGCAAGAGCGCGTATATAACATACGATAATGCCGGCAGGGTAGTTGCAAGGCGGTACGCGAATTCAGTGATGTGGTCAGCGGCAAGGCTGACGTATCAGCAGGCCGATCAAATCCTCAAAGGTCATACAAAGGATTTCGATGAGCCGGTAATCGAGCTTTTAAAAAATATGGAGAAGCTTGCTCGTATCATCGAGAAACGGCGAGTTGAAAACGGCATGCTGCATTTGGCTTTGCCGGAGACGGAATTGATATTCGACGAGGCTGGTATGGTGGTCGATGCCGAGCCGGCTGATGACAGCTATCCGCATACGATAATAGAGATGTTCATGGTCGAGGCCAACGATTCGGTAGCTGTATTAATAGACAGATTGAAAATTCCATTTTTGCGGCGTATTCATCCTGATCCGAACGGGCTGGCAATGAAGGAGTTGGCTAAATTGATAAAGACGCTTGGCCTGTCGATGCCGAGGAATCCCGACAGGGCGGCGATACAGGAACTGCTTCATGGGGTCAAAGGCAAGGATATGGAGTTGGCGGTCAATATGTTCGTATTGCGGAGTATGGAAAAGGCTGTTTATTCGCCGCTCGATATGGGCCATTATGCTCTGGCGAGCAGGCACTACAGCCATTTCACCAGCCCGATCAGAAGATACGCCGATCTGCTGCTGCATCGGATACTGGATGCTCATTTAAGAGGGCAGGAAAAGGACGCGACTGATAAAACAAAATTGACCGAGGTCGGCAAGCATATCAGTTTTACCGAGCAGCGTGCTGAAGACGCCGAGCGCGAATTAAAGACAGTGCTTTTATTGCAGATGCTCAGCAAAAGATTGGGCGATGAGATAGACGGTGTGATAACCGGCGTAGCTGGATTTGGTATTTTTGTTCGGTGTCAGAAGTTTGGTATCGAAGGGCTGATACAGTTAGAGGACATCGGCCCGGATAAATGGAAATTCAAAAGGAAATCGCATTGCATAATCGGTATGAACAGCGGCTGTTTAATTCAAATCGGTCAAAGGATGAAAGCCAGGATAGTATCGGTAAATATCCCCGCTCGTCAGCTGGACCTGATGCCGGTCGAGCCGTTAGGCGAACCGAAACAGCAACGGCATACGAAAACGAAAAAG
>JANQHJ010000134.1 GCA_028282745.1 Sedimentisphaerales bacterium
TTCCACGGAGCCGCCAAACGGAGCAACTACCGCGGTTTTGCCGTCAGGGCCGTATTTTGCCCGGATGGCCTGGTCAACGAAATCCCAAATACAGCCGCCGATCAAGGATTTTTCTTTGCGGTAAACGTCAACATATTCCTTGAGGTTGCCGAGGGCGTTGCCCATAGCATGGGCGTACTCACAGACATAAAACGGCTTAGTTGGATTTCTGTCCGGGTAGCCTGCAAGGTAATCTACGCTAGGATACATTCTGCTGTATATATCGCCCCAGTCGCTGTTGCCTTCGTAGTGGATGGGACGCGACGTGTCTATGGCAAGCATCGCCTCTCTTTGATATTTGAAGTTCTCGCCGGGGCCGGCCTCGTTGCCGAGTGACCAGAAAATAACACAGGCATGGTTTTTGTCACGCTGTACCATTCGAACACCGCGGTCAACATGAGCCTTACGCCAATTAGGATCGTTACTCAATGAACGCTCGCCATAACCCATACCGTGTGACTCGACATTCGACTCGTCCATGATATATATGCCGTAATAATCGCATAGTTCGTACCATCTTGGCGTGTCGGGATAATGACAGGTACGGACCATGTTGATGTTGTTGCGTTTCATAATGAGTATATCTTTGACCATCAACTCCTTGGTCATGACACGCCCACGGTCGGGATCGATCTCGTGACGATTGACGCCGAGAAATTCGACGGGTCTGCCGTTGATGAGAACCTGCAAGTCTTTTATCTCAACGGTTCGAAATCCGACCTTGCATGATGTTGATTCACCGGCTGAACTTGTAAGAAGCAGTGTATATAAATACGGTGTTTCGGCTGACCATAGTTTTACCGGGCCAGCGTCCAGGGCCATCTTAGCTGTTTTATCCTTGCCGGACTCTACGATAACTGATGCGGATGTTGTTTGAACCTTTTTACCTTCGGCATCGAATAACTTTGCGTTTATTTTTATGTTCTTATTTTTTGATGAGACATTGTTCACCAGCACCGAGATGTCAAGCTTTCCGTTTTTATAGTTTTCGTCGAGCTTCGGTAAAATGAAGAAATCTCGAATGGCCTGTTTGGGCTGGGCGTAGAGAATGACATCACGATAGATACCGCTTAGACGCCAGAAGTCCTGATCCTCAAGGTAACTGCCGTCGCTCCAGCGGTACACTTCGGCTGCGAGGGTATTTTTCCCAAGGGTGAGATATTTAGTAATATCAAATTCGGCCGGGGTCATGCTGCCTTGTGAGTAACCGACTTTTTGGCCGTTTACCCAGAGGTAAAATGCGCTTTGGACGCCTTCGAATTTCAGGAATATCTGCTTGTCTTTCCAACTGCTCGGGATGTCAAATGTGTGGCGGTAGCTGCCGACCGGATTGGGGAGTTTGCTTTTAGTAAATTTTGGCGGGACATCCCCCATTATCATTGGGGGCTTACTATTGTTAAACGGATACTGCGCGTTCGTGTAGATGGGAATGCCATAGCCTTCTATCTGCCAGTTGGAAGGTACTGGTATGCTATTCCACCTGCTGTCATCAAAATCTTTTTTATAGAAATCTACCGGGCGCTCTGAAGGGCTCGCCACCCAATTGAATTTCCATAGGCCGTTGAGCAGCTTAACACGCTTTGAATTGGCAGTGTCCATCTTCAGTGCCCTGCCGGGGTCGCCGTAAACGGTCATAGTCGAGTGCGGTTTGACAATATTTACCTGTATAATGTTCTGGTTCTGCCAATCTTCGACGGCTGAAGCGGTGCTGATAACAAGACAAGCTGAAATGAGAATAGCGATAATGATCGATAATGAGAATTTCTTGTTCATTAGGATACTCCAAATCGAAACAGCAAATGCGTATTACAACTTACCCACGGATCACATACTATCACAATTGTATTTGTTTGTCTCGTTTTGTCTTTTTTTCTTGTTTTATCGCAGAAAACAACTGAAAATTACCAAGTCATTGTCAACCGCGGTTGGGTAATGTGCGTCTTATGGCATAGATGGAGTAATGCCGTTGGGGAAACTGACAGATAAAATGTTAATAGACGCCCATATTAAAGGCGAGAATAGTGCCTTCGAGCAGATCGTACGCCGACATGGGGCAGAGCTGCTTGGTTATTTGCAGAAAATGACACGAAACCGCGAACAAGCCGAAGATATTTTCCAGGAGACCTTCAAAAAGGTTCACGAAAAGGCCCATACCCTTAGCGGTGATAACTTCAAGGGGTGGATGTACCGGATAGCGACTAATACAGCTTTAGACAATCTCAGGAAAAACAAGAAATATCAAGCTGTGCCACTGGATGCCGGCAAATGCAGGGACGGGCACTGCGAGGCTGTTGCAGAAAAGAAGGAGAGTCCGGTATCGAAAGTTTCAAAGGCCGAGCAAGTAGAGAAGGTAAGGCAAAGCTTGAATCAGCTGCCGGATAAACAAAGGGCGGCAGTTACTTTGGCATACTATCATCATATGACTTATCGGGAGGTCGCGGAGGTTTTGGGCTGTTCTCTTGGTGCGGTAAAGACGCAAATGTTTCGGGCACTTAAGACATTGGCGGCGACGCTGCCTGAATTGGCGGGAGAAATATAATGAATCGTCACCTTACAAAAGATGAATTAATTAAATATCAGTTCGATCTGCTCGAGCAGGATGAGAAGACATCGGCTGCGGAGCACCTAGCCCAATGCAGTGAGTGTCAGGCGGAGCTTGAGAATTTACAGGATAAGTTTTCGGCGCTCGATTTGTTGAGCAATGAGGCGATGCTCGGTGAAGAATTGATAGTTAGCACGGCAGCACAAGCCAAGAGCCCCGCCAAACCAAAGATGATACTTTTTGTACGTGCTGCGTGGCTGGGCGCAGCAGCGATGCTGATAGTTGCAGCGGGAGTAATAGTGACACAATTACCTAAGCAAAGAGAGAAAACTAAAACAACAACTGTTGCCAGAGGTGACGAAGCAAAGGAGATGGAGAATTTAAAATTTAATGACGAAAGGAGCTTGGGGCATAGGGCTAAGGGGACCATGTATATGGGAAAGGAAGTTTCCCTTGGGACGACATTTGCCAGAGATGGCGATATAGCTATCGATGAGAAGCCGCCGTTTGCACCGGCAAGTGCGATAGAACTGGTAACGCTGCCGCGGCGAGACAACGTTCAGCTTACTATATATAATTCCGCTGATCTCACTTTAGTCAGGGAGAAACGCAGCTTAACTCTTAAGAAGGGCTGGAACTGGCTGCAATTTATGTGGGCCAATACAGCGATCGATCCGACGAGCCTGAGCCTTGAGGCTATGCAGGCCAGAGATAAAATTGACATTCAACAATTAGTTTACCCAGCTCGATTGAAGGACATAGGCAGGTGGCTGATTAAGTCAGAGGTTGAGGGTCAGTACCCATTCGAGATAACATACTTTACCAGCGGATTGAGTTGGCGGGCGTTCTATATGGGGACATTGGCGCAAGATGAAAAAACAATGGAGATGAAAGGCTATGTACGCGTGGCCAACGGCAGCGGTGAGGATTACGAAGATGCGCAGACGAGATTGATCGTCGGTAAAGTGAATCAGATAGACCAGATAGCTGACCTTGCGAGGCGGCGGTGGCCTTACGGGTCGCCTACCGCTAAGGGACAATATGGGCAATGGTTTGGAGAGAGTAATTCAGGCCTTATAGACGAAGATTTTGACGATCGACATAGATTTTATTTTGATTATGCTAAAGCTCCAGTAGCTGGAGGGATCTTCAAAGGCGTGGATAAAAAGGAGATCGTTAAGGAAGGGTTGAGCGAGTATTTCCTTTATACAATCGAGGGGACAGAGACTATCGAGAACAACTGGGCCAAAAGGCTGGAGTCGTTCGCAGCGGAGGATATTAAGGTAAAGAGTTTGTATAAATACGATGAGGGACGGTTCGGGAAAGAGACGATTAGATATGTAGCGTTCGTTAATGATGAGGAGCATAACTTAGGCGAGACTCCCCTGCCGGACGGGACGGTAAAAATTTACGGCAAGGCTGATGACGGTAAGGGATTGAGTTATGTGGGCGGGACAAGCGTTAAATATATACCTGTCGAGGAGGAGGTGGAGCTGAATTTAGGAGCGGCGCGATTAGTAAAAGTAGAGCCGAAACTGATGAAGTTCGAGACGGATAATCATGAGTATAATAAAGACAGGGATATTGTCGGCTGGGATGAGATAAGAACGTGGGAATTAGAAACGACCAATGCAAGGGAGCTTGAAATAGAGGTCGAAATAACACGCAATTTTGTTGAGACGGTCTGGACGATTAAATATAAAGGTGGGGGATTGAATTATGAAAAACATGATGTAACACACGGGCGATTTAATATGAAAGTCGCGCCGAGAAGTAAGAAGAAATTCGAATATACGATAACGACTTATCACGGAACAAGAGCGGAAGCATACTTAAAGAATTAAGGAGACTAAATTATGAACGCGAGAATGAGAATATTAACGATTATCGCTTTGGCGGTATTGGTGACGGCTGGGGCTAAGGCGAGGATAAAATTAGTAGCGCTGCCGGAACGTCAGGCGACGGTGATACGGCTTGATAATCCGCAATACACGCTGATAGAAGAAGAGCGAGTTTTGACGCTGCAAAAAGGCATTAACAAGGTGGACTTTTCGTGGAAGGCGGTCAGTATCGATGCCGATTCGATCAGGCTTGCTGTTATTGACCATCCAGAGAATGTTAAGCTGTTGAATGTCAGCTATCCGCCGGGTGAGGCGGCGCTGGTGTGGGAGATACACAGCGACGGTGATTACGCAGAGACGGTACGAATAAGTTATCTGCTGATGAATATTGACCGGTTAATTACGTACAAGGCTATAGCGGATAAAAAGGAAAAGACTGTTAACCTGCAGAGTCATCTGGTGCTGCGGAATTTTTCCGGTGAGGATTTCGATATGGCGAATGTTCTTCTGGATTACGGCGATGCTTTCGAGCAGGGAATACTGCACGAAGAGACTAAGAAGATGCTGTTCCTGAAGAGAGATGAAGTACCTATCCGCAAGGTATGGACGTTTGATTCGGCAAAGCTGCCGTGGGATCCGGAGCAATTGGAAAATCAGAATGTCGGTATCCCGGTCAGCTATGAGATAACTAATAATAATAAGAGCGGGCTTGGCGCTTTCGGGCTCTGGGGAGGAAAGGCCCGGCTGTTCCAGGATGACGGGCACGAGAGCACTATCTTTCTCGGCGAAGATGTTACGGGGCAAGTGCCGGTTGGTGAGAAGATGAAGCTTTATATCGGTGACAGCAGGGATATTGTTGTGACGCAGCGACAAATGAAAAACGAACACATCAATCTTATTAAAAATAATAATGGAAACGTTGTACTCTACGATACGGATGAGATTATTACCGTTAAGATAGAAAACTTCAAGGATTCCGAGGCGGTGCTGACAGTCATTGAGCATATTAAGGGCCAGTGGGAGATGAAAGAGTGTACGCTGGATAAGAAAAAGGTCAGCTATAAAGTCATGGACGCTGAAAAGATAAAGTTCGAGATCACCCTGCCGGCCCATAGCGAGAAGAACTTAAAACTGCATTATCAGCGTAAGAATATTCGGCCTAACCACAGGATCAATCTTTACAACTTTTAAAAGCCTGGATTCCCGCCTTTGTGGGAATGACAATATTAAAGGAGCTAAACAATGAAACGTTTAATTATACTAATAACAATTTTAATATTGTCGGCGGTTGCTTTGGGTAAGGTCGATCTTGTGACACTGCCGACGCGCGATACAGTGCAGCTTACAATCTACAACAGTGCCGATTTGACATTGGCAAGAGAGAGCAGAAGTTTGACGCTCAAGGAAGGCGACAACAAATTACAGTTCTCGTGGGAGAATACTTTGATAGATCCGACCAGCCTTGAGATGCTGCCGAAGGCCAATGTCGATAAGATCGATATCGATGAGCTGGTCTTTCCGCCGAGAGTCAGAAACCTTGGCCTGTGGAACATCGAGAGTGGTATTAAAGGGCCGGTACCGGTAGAGATAAGCTATCTGACAAGCGGGCTCAGTTGGCGAGCATTTTATATGGGAACACTGACGCTGGATGAGAAAACGATGCGGCTGCAAGGGTATGTAAGGGTAAGTAATCACAGCGGTGAAGATTACGCAAACGCTCAGACAAGGCTGATCGTCGGCAAGGTGCATATCCTCGACAACATAGCTGATCTGGCACGCAGGCAGTATCCGTTCGATAGGCCGGGGCCAGGACCAGTTGCGGATGGTTTTGTATCCGGCTACAGGGGTAGAGCAGTGCAGGTTGAAATGGCAAAATCAATAGACCGACTTGTGTTAGGTGCTGAATTTAAGCAAATTCGTAAGGAAGGATTGAGCGAGTATTTTCTTTATACGATACCGGGGACCGAGACTATCGAAAATGGCTGGTCGAAACGCTTGATCAGTTTTGATAAGGCAGAGGTGCCGGTTGTTAATCTTTATAAATACGAGCAAAGGCGATACGGAGATTCGGTGATAAGATTTTTGAGCTTTAAGAACGACGAAAAACATCAATTAGGTGAGACACCGATACCGGGCGGGATGCTGAAAGTATATCGCGGTGTCGGGGATAACGGGCATTTGTCTTATACGGGGCAATCGAGTTTTAAGTATATCCCGGTCGATGAGGATGTTGAGCTTAATCTCGGGGCGGTTGCTAACGTCGTGGTCGAGCCTAAGCTGATGAACTTCGAAACGGATAACTATCGCTATAATCGACATGGTAATGTCGTCGGCTGGGATGAGGTGCGCAAGTTCAGTGTCGAGGTTCGCAATACCTGCGACATACCGGTTAAGGTAGAGATCAAGCGTAACTTCAATAGTCAATACTGGAAGATGAAAAAGAGCGGCGATTACGGCAGGTATGAAAAGGTTGATATGGATACCGTTAAATTTACGCTTGAGTTGAAGCCTAATATCACAAAGAAATTTGAATACACGTTAACAACCTATCAGGGCACCAGGCGAGAAGACTGGAAGTAATAAGAGAGGCGATATCTATGAAGAAACTAATGCTTGTTTTTATTTCGGCTATTATTGTCCAGCCGGTTATGGGTGAAGAGCAAATTTACAGAACGGACAATGTAAAGGTCACCTATGAAAGAATTAATGATCAATATATTGTTGCTATAGCTAAGACGGCTGAGGCTGCGCGGAGTATCGCAGTAAAAGCCGGATTCAATTTGCCAGAGACCATATATATTGAAGCAATACTCAAACCAAGGGGACGTGCAAGGCTGTTTACCGATGGTAAAGATTATATGTCTTTAACTGTGACAGATGTTGTGGATCTGGCTGGGCCCGAGGAGAGCGGGATATTTCACATTTATGGCATTTGTCATGAGGTCGGGCACTTGGCAATGTACAGAGTTATCCGTGACCATAGCTGGATGACTACAGCCGCTGCTGAGGGATGGGCGCATTATATGGGCTCGAAAATTGTCGATGAAGTTCACGCATTACACGGTAATGAGTTATGGCCTGACAAACATAAATATCTGGGCCATGGAACAGCAAGGTTGAAAAAACAATTGGCCAGCAAAAAGCCTAGTGATATAGCCAAAGGTGCAGGATTGTGGATGCAGCTGTCGGAAATCATTAGCGACAGTAATGTGCCGAAGGTATTTGAAGCATGGGCCAAAACGAAAATTGACCCAGCGGATCCGGGCTCGGCTCTGCGTAAGGCATTACTCCAAATCAAGCCGGAAGATAAACGTTTGTCGGACTTCTGGAACAGGGCTGAGCCGGTATTAATTCGAAAAAGGCCCAGGAGCGGTTTTGCGCTTCGCCAAGCAGAGTTGAAAGATCTTGCCAAAGTCCCTGTTAATCTCGAGCATGACGACAGCAAGCAATCCGGTAAAAGTTCTATAGCAGGCGGTGGTCATATAGTAAGATTTTCTGTGCCGGGACATGGGTGGTATCTTACCAATATAAGGATCTATGGGCAACGATACGGTTATCCAAGGCCGCCTCAAGAAGATTTTAAGGCATGGCTTTGCGATAAGGATTTCAAGGCGATAGCTGAGTTTGCATTTCCATATTCTACGTTCAGGAGCACGAAGCAAGCTAAGTGGGCAAATCTAAAGATAAAGCCGACAAATGTACCAAGTGAATTTATCATTTGCGTCGGCTTTAATCCGACCAATACCAGGGGAGTTTTTCTCGGGTATGACGCGGAAGGTTCGGGCAATTCATTTACAGGGCTTCCTGGTAAGCCCGGCAGATCATTTAGTAAAGGAGACTGGCTTATCAAGATAAGAGTGGATCAGTTGAAATCGGCTGACGCCCTTCGGGAAATCAAGAAGTAGTAATATCTGTTATGACATTTAAAGGCCCGCTATAAAGCGGGCTTTTTTATTGTTCTTGCGGATTTATGTATAAGTTAATATTATTGGCCCGGTAAATAAACTCAAACGAGGAGAAAAACTGATGGAGCACATGTTTATAAATCAAATCCAGCCTGGGCAGAATATAGATGATGTTTATATGGTCAGGGAGCCAATTCTGAGGAGTACGACGCGCGGTGATCTTTATATAGCTATGTATATCTGCGATAAGACAGGCCAGCTCAACGGCAGGATGTGGCAGGCAAGTGAGCAGATATATACGTCACTGCCGAAGCCCGGATTTGTGCACATCAAGGGACGAAGCGAGCTTTATAAGGACAATCTTCAGATAGTAATTAATCATGTTTCCGTTATCGATCCGGCGCAGGTGAACCTCGACGATTTTCTGGCGCACACGGATAAAGATGTTAATGAGCTGTTCGAAGATATAAAGAAGATACTGGGCTCTATTAAGAACGAGCAAATAAAGGCTTTGATGCGAGAGTTTGTTACCGACAAGGAATTAATGGGCAAATTCCTCAAGGCCCCCGCCGCTGCTAAGCTTCATCACGCATACCTTGGCGGATTGATAGAACATACACATAATGTCATGAATGTGGCCAAGGCGGTGCTTCCGTTCTATCCCGATGTGCAGGATGACCTGGTGCTGGCAGGACTATTTCTTCATGATATGGGTAAGACGGATGAATTGTCGTACGAGATGGCATTCGAATATACCAATACGGGACAGTTGATCGGGCACATATCGCAGATATTAGTGATGCTCAACGAAAAGGCTGAGGCGCTAAAGGTCAAAGGGACTGTGATAGATCAAAATGTTATCGATTCTCTTGGCCACATAATCCTAAGTCATCACGGTCAGTACGAATTCGGTTCGCCGAAGCTGCCCGCTACGCCGGAGGCATTCATGGTCAATTATATCGACGACATGGATTCGAAGATATTCCAGGTCACACAAGCCATAAACGATGAGCTTAGCGATTCGGACTGGACGGTCTTTAAGGGGCCGCTGCAAACGAGAGTGTATCGCAAAAAACTTGATGATTAAATTTTGCGCTTGTTTCAGATATGTACTTATATGCCGGTATTTCGCTTCAGAGTAATACCTGAGAAACGCCATATTTTCGCGAAAATATTGTATGGAAGAACCTGTCGGCCGTAGGAAGGATCGGCAATGACAACATTTTTATCTGTAACTTCAAGAACCGCTACACAATGGTCAGAGAACATTCTATCTTTAATAACGACCAATGTTGCATCGGCTTCTTTTAGCTGCTCAATTGAATCAAACCTCTTGAACTCGCACTGCAGACCCAGCTGTGAAAACTCATTTGTAAGAGCATTTCTGAGGCATATCGGTAAAGTGCCGGTGATCGGGCTGCTATGTGAAAGAATGGCGAGTTTGCCTTCATTAGCATCTATTCCAAGTCGATCCAAAGCTGTTACAGCAGCGGCTGGGCCGCATGTATAGTCGGTAGTCTGCAGGCAAATATTGTCGGCGTTCATTCGATTGGAAATATTTTCATGTCGTGATTTTAGAAGGATAGGCGCCAAAAACGGCATCATACAAAAACGTGCGACTATAATTCCAGTCAAAACACAGACGAGAAATCTCTGGCTCTGGTATTTTAGACGATTCAGAGGTGTGATCAGGCCCATTGTAGCACAAAGGCACAGGATCAGGAATCTTGCCCGGCCTGCTATTAAGTAATTAAAAGGTCTGATAAAACACAGCGGATAATAGACCTGGCTCAGCACCAATACAGAGAGCAGGATAAGGGCGACAATATAGCCCGTTAGCCAATATCTGCGACGAAGTGTCGAGGAGAGCAAGCCTAAGATTACCCCCGCAAATGCAACTACCGCGACAAGAAATAGTTCAAAATATTGCGCCATCACCGACCCCAAAACACAATTAACTCCACGATTGTCATTATATACTTTTTGGGCTGTTAAGTCAAGTGTTTTCCCGCAGATACAGCATATTGCATAATGTGCGAAGAGCGAATATAATCACTCCTGAAATGGCCAAAAAAGACAGCAAAACTTACTCAGTCAGTCAGCTGACATTGCTCATCAAACGGACGCTCGAAGAGAATCTTCCATCCAGGGTGACAGTCACCGGCGAGATAGGCAACTGGCGAAGACACAGCAGCGGACATTGCTATTTTACACTCAAAGACAGTGACTCAGTTTTACCAAGTGTGATGTGGCGGAGCAATTTAAGCAAACTAAAGTTTGAGCCGGAATGCGGAATGGCGGTTGTTGCCAAAGGTTTTATTGATGTGTATCCGCCACATGGTAAATATCAGTTCATGGCTGATAAATTAGAACCCGCCGGAGTCGGAGCATTGCAGCTTGCTTTCGAGCAGATGGTAAAAAAGCTGGAAGCTGAGGGACTCTTCAAAGATGAGCATAAACAGGCCCTGCCGCCCTATCCGCAGAGGATATGTATTGTCACCAGCGAATCGGGAGCGGCTGTCCATGATATAACCGACAGCATCCGGGAGCGTTGGCCTTGTGTAAAACTTGCTCTATACCCAGCCGCTGTCCAGGGCGATGGAGCAGCTGAGGAAATTGCCGAAGCTATAAGAAATATCAACAGAGAAAATAAGAAACTTAAATTCGACCTGCTTATTGTCGGACGAGGCGGCGGATCGATGGAGGACCTTTGGGCCTTTAACGAGGAAGTTTTGGCCCGGGCGATATTCGATTCTGAAATTCCTATAGTCAGCGCGGTCGGGCACGAAATTGATACCACGGTCGCTGACTTTGTAGCGGACGTTCGAGCTTCAACTCCAACCAAAGCTGGTATGTTCGCGGTGCCGGATATCGATGAAGTCTCAGCTGAGCTTGAACGGGCGGAGAAGGATCTGCTCAATCATATACGATGGAAAGTGCAGCTCGGAATACAGAGGCTCGATGAACTTGGCTTTGGATTGTGCGATTCGATGAAGGATATGTTCAATGACGTACGCAGCAGGCTGCAATCATATTATGAAAAACTGCTTGGTATCGAACCGCATCGGCTCATTGGCAAAAAAGCAGTAGAGCTAAAAACAATAGCCAGCCAAATGGAATCGTCAGTAAAATCGATATTAAATAAGAAACAGCTTCAGTTGGCAGCAGTGGAAAATCGGCTTTTGGCCCTGAATCCCAAATCTGTCTTAAAGAGAGGCTACAGCATTACTACGGACAAAAAGACCGGCCGAGTAATCAAGAAGCCGCAGGATATTTCGCCCGGTTGTGAAATAGTTACCGAACTGGCTGGAGAAAAAAGGATTGAAAGCAAGGTAACAAAAAAATAACCTATATAATAACAGTAGTTATTCTGATCATATATTACTTAAAAGGAGAAAACCATGAGTGAATTATTAACAAGATGGAGTGTCAATGAGCGTCTTCTTCAATCTTATCGCTCAATATTCATTTCATCTCAATCCTTTCTACTGGCTGTTGGAGCATTTTTGTTAAATAGCAAAGAATTACCGGGATTAATTTTCATTCCAATAGCAGCAATTGCTTTATTAATAATCTGGTATTGCTGGCACAGAATAGTAGTTACAAGAGCATTATATGTAGATTATTACAAATTCCAACTAAAAGACGAATGGAAATCATTTTTCGACAACTGCACTGAAAAAGACTATGTAAAAAATAAAGATAAAAGAATGCAAATAAATAAAAATATAAAAGAAAAGAATTGGAGATTAACCCGAAAGAAAATGGACTTGCTTTTACCAATTGTGTATTCATTTCTTTGGGGAATTTTGTTGCTCTATTCTATAATATTGCTGTTCTGTTGATATTCTTGATAAATAGATATATGTTGCAGAAAGCTTAGGCTAATGGTATAAAACAGAAATTAAATAATGTATAAATGCAGAAGTCTAAATTATGGCTAAGGCAAATAACAAGAAAGATTTAAGCAAGCTCAGTTTTGAGCAGGCGATTAAAGAACTGACCAGTATCGTCGATGATATCGATCAGGGTCAGATCGAATTGGCGAACAGCCTGGCCCAGTATGAACGCGGTATGAGCCTGATAAAGCACTGCCGGGGTATATTGACCAAGGCTGAGGAAAAGATAGAAAGAGTTACTGAAAAAGACGACTGAGTCTTGATCTGCGAGCGTGGCGGAATTGGCAGACGCGCTAGGTTTAGGTCCTAGTGTCCTTATGGATGTGTGGGTTCGACTCCCTCCGCTCGCATTTTTTTATAATATCATAAACCAAGGCAGAAAAACTAAAGTAATGCTAGAAGCCATCCCAAAACCTCGATCTACTGCAATTGGCTAATTTCAGGTTGATATGGTATTTTTTCGACGAAGCCGTTTTTTTAAATTCATTGATTTGTTGAAATTGCCGGGAATTTCGTGTAATTTATAGACCGTCCTGATGATAAATCAGAATACAAAAGAGCGGATCAAGACAGTTTTCGCTTTGGGGATGAGTTGTCAATTCAGGCCAAAAGACATTTAACATGGGAAAATACAATATATTCTCTTGCTGAAAGGATATGTGTTATGAGAAAAACATTAGTTCTGGCGCTTCTATTACTCTTGTCACTCAATCAAACATTTGCCGCACCGCAAGCTGCACGGCAGGTAGAAAACTTCAACAGCGGGTGGAAGTTTAATATCCTCGACAATTATTATTCTTATTTTGACTGGTATGAAGATGACGACTGGCAGAATGTCATAATACCTCATATTCCAAAAATAGAAGCTTATGATCAGGACGATCAATGGCAGGGAACGTGCTGGTATCGTAAATGGTTCACATTGCCGCAAGGCTGTGAAGATAAAAAGATCTTTATCAAATTCGAAGGTGCAATGCACATAGCTACCGTTTGGGTCAACAATACACCCATCATAACTCACGAAGGAGGTTATCTGCCCTTTACAGTTGATATTACCGATCTCGTTCACCCGACAAAGCCGAACCTGATCGCACTGCGTATCAATAATGATAACAATCCTGAAATTCCGCCGGGAAAGAAAGTCAGCTCTCTGGATTTCTTTTATTACGGCGGTCTTTATCGCGAGGCTAACCTCATAATAACCGACAAGGTGCATATCACAGATGCCGTTCATGCCGGAAAAGCAGCAAGTGGCGGAATCTTCGTAACAACGCCTTTGGTAACTAAAGAACTGGCTAAGGTAAATGTCAAAACACATGTAGCAAATGATAGCGACAAGTCTGTTGACTGCAAAATCAGGACGACGATATTAGATCCTGACAACAAGCCAATTATAACTAATATCAGTGATCCGGTTACGATCAAGGCTTTGGAAAACCACTCGATCGAGCAGGCAATAAACGTAAAGAATCTATCTCTTTGGTCGCCGTGGAGTCCAGCTCTTTATAATGTCAAAACAGAAGTTTTAACCGGCAATGAAGTTCGTGATTCGGTTACAACTCGCTTCGGTATCCGCACAATTAATTTCAACAGAGAAAATGGTTTCCAGATAAATGGTAAGAGATTCTACCTGCGCGGTGTTAATCGCCACGAACAGTATCCGTATATCGGCAACCGGCTTTCACGCAATGCACAGTATCGAGACGCCAGGAAAATTAAAGAAGCAGGATTTGACTATATCAGATTAAGTCACTATCCACAGTCGCCTGATTTTATGAACGCCTGCGACGAGCTTGGTCTGGTAGTTATGGATTGTATCCCAGGCTGGCAGTTCATGGGTAAACAAAAGTTCAAAGAGCTTTGCTATCAAAACTCGAGGGATCTTATCCGACGAGACAGAAATCACCCATGTGTCGTTTTGTGGGAAGTGTCTTTAAATGAAAGCTGGATGAAAAAGGATTATATTGTAACTACTCACAACATCGCTCATGAAGAATATCCAGGCGATGATTGTTTCACTTGCGGCTGGGCTGGTAAGGAATATGACGTTTTTCTGCAGGCAAGACAACACCGTCTCAAACACGGCGGGCATGTTAAAACAGAAAAGCCTTATGTTATTAGCGAGTACGGGGACTGGGAATTTTACGCCCTGGAGAAAGGCCAAAGATTTAAAGGGTTCAGGGACCCTAACCTTACAAGCCGCCAGCTGAGAATAGTCGGTGAAAAACGTTTGCTGCAGCAGGCAAAGAATTTTCAGGAAGCTCTTAGCGATAATCGTACAAATACGCCTGCCCTGGGTGACGGTCTTTGGGTGATGTTCGATTACAACCGAGGTACTGATAAAGGCCATGAGTCATCCGGTGTAATGGACATCTTCAGATTGCCGAAATTCTCATATTACTTTTATCAAAGTCAACGTCCTGCCGATGAAAAGATCGCAGGCGCCGACAGCGGGCCGATGGCGAACATAGCCTCTTACTGGGATGAAAAATCGCCGACGGATGTAATGGTTTACAGTAATTGTGACGAAGTGGCTTTGTATCTGAACGACAAACTTCTCGCAAAACAAAAACCTGATAACGGCGAGCATACCTCTAATCTCTGGAGTCCGCCTTTTACTTTCTCTCTTGGGCAGTTTACGCCGGGTACTCTAAAGGCTGTTGGTTATATTAAAGGTAAAGAAGCCGCAACTCATATAGTTCAAACCCCGTTAGAACCAACAGGATTAGTCATTAAGGCCGATCTCATGGGGATAGATCTTGCAGCTGATGGTGTAGATACCATATTTGTTTACGCAAATGTAGTCGATAAAAACGGAACGACTGTTTGGGGCAGTGATACCGAGATTACATTCTCTGTCAGCGGCCCGGCTAAGCTCGTTGGCGACAATCCAACAAATGCTCAGGCTGGGATCGCAACGGTATTACTGCAGGCTTCGGATAAGCCGGGCAATATCACAGTAAAAGCCAAAGCTAAAGGTTTACCGGAAGCAAAACTTACGTTATCATCTAAATAGCAGGTGGTTATGTTGATTCGTATTTTTGTGACAAGGTGAATTTTGAGCTAAGCAAAGAGGTGTCATGGAAATAAAAATTACAAGTACTGCTTTCAATGATGGTGAGATGATACCGGCCAAATATACTTGCGATGAGGACGATATCTCGCCGCAATTACAATGGACAAATATCCCCGGAGGTACACAAAGTATCGCTATTATCAACGACGATCCAGATGCTCCTATGGGGACATGGGTGCATTGGGTTATATATAACATCCCGCCTGACGTAACCGGGCTTCAGGAAAATTTTCCGAACGATGAAACGCTGTCCGACGGGACCCGGCAGGGAATAACCGATTTTGGTAAAACCGGCTACGGTGGGCCGTGCCCTCCAAGCGGAACGCATCGGTATTATTTTAAGATATATGCTCTCGACACGATGCTCGACTCGGTGGTTTTACTCGACAAAAAGTCACTGCTGGAAATGATGGAAGGACATATCATGGCTCAGGGGCAGTTGATGGGCAGATACAAAAGAAAATAATCGTTAGAAATTCTCAACGATCGTCGATGTGTGGATTGCGATTAGCATCAGATAGTCAAGGTCGCTGATATCGTACCTTGGATGAGCCTTGTCGTTGTCCATATAGATCACACCGAAACAACCGCCCTCTCCCGATACGGGCGCTATCAGTGCCGAATGAACAGGTGTATCATTCGGGCGAGTCGGGATTCTTGGTATCAACAGGAACTGTTCTCTGTCAATAACCTCGGTGATTTTATCTTTGAGTCTGAGGTCATCTATCTGGACGGTTTGGCCCTGCTTGCTTCTGCCTGCATGGGCCGTCATTGGCCCGTGAGGTGAACTTCTAAGAGCCGCCCAGCATCGCGACGCGTTAAACTGCTGCATCGCTATCTGGATCATAACCTTCAACATCTGGTCGAGACCTTTGGCTTTGCATATTACCTCAGTAGCGTGGGCGAAAGCTGTCGTTCGTTTTGCCGGCAGATTAATATTCGGAGCCAAACCGGTATCCGTTCTTC
>JANQHJ010000147.1 GCA_028282745.1 Sedimentisphaerales bacterium
TTCAATACCAAGGACTTTTAGTTTATCTAAAACGGCTTTGATACTGAGATCAACAGCGGTTACCATTGCGCCATATTTAGAGATATTCTGCTGGCCATCCGGCTGTCTCTTGTCGTATTTTTCGATGAGTTCCTGCTTTGCATGAAGCGGGACGTGAACGTTGTAGTATGACATCATCAGGAAGATCGGCTTGTTCTTATTTTTATCGAGGAAATCGCAAGCTTCATCGGTCAAACGCTCTGGCAGATATTCTCCCTTTGGGCCCTGGCCAACATTTTTAATATTTCTGTACGGCCTGAAATAGCTATCAGGCCGACCGGCCCCACAACCGGCAAAGTTGATATCAAAGCCCTGGTTCTTCGGCCAGGTTTCCGGGCCATTGCCGAGATGCCACTTGCCGAAATGGCCAGTCGCATAGCCTTGCTGTTTAAGTACTTCAGCTATAGTAACCACATCCGGACTAAGACCATGCCTGGATCTTATGGCTTTTAACTTTCGCATTCTTTTAGGAGTGTTGGCGAAATAATCTACCGCGTAAACACCATGACGCGGCGGATATTGGCCGCTCATCAGGCAGGCTCGCGATGGCAAGCAGGTCGGCATAGCGTAGGCATCGGTAAAAATCATGCCCTCTGAAGCAAGCTTGTCTATAGCCGGAGTATCGTAATATTTGCTGCCCATGAATCCGACGTCACGCCAGCCGAGATCGTCAACGTAAAAGAAAACGATGTTCGGTTTTTTCTTTGGCGGACGAGACATCGCAAATGAAGTAGCGGTTAGAAGCGCAGTCGAATTAACGGCTGCTTTTTTCAGAAATGATCTTCTTGTAAGAACCATCAGAGCCCCTTCTTTTATAAGCATAATTACTCTGCGTGATTATATCATAAAAAGCGAAGTAGTTAAGCTAAAAAATCAGGCTCCGATTTTGATTAAGTAAAATCAACTATTCTCATATTGCCTAAGCTCTTTAAGCTTATTTTTTATCTTTTGAGCATGCTGTATAGATTCTTCAGTTAACAGCGTCAACAGGATCTTTATCTGCTCATTATCCGAATCATAAACTTCATAAAATTTCTGCTCGATGATAGTCCTTTCTATTTGGACAGCAGCTTCAAGAGCCTTTACCAAAGTAAAGTCAGGGTCATTAGCCTGATCTATAAAATCCTGAATCCTGTCGTGAGTAGATTTGATAAGGTTTAATGGGAACCTGCCTAAAACAACATTAGCCATATCGGGCCGTTCAGATATAAAGCGGTCGAATTTTCTTAAAACCTTGGCGTGGCCCTTTTCCTGCCTTGCGATATCCAGCCAGAATTGCTGCTGTTCCGGGAACCTTTCGGCAAACGTGTCATAGAGTTTAGCTAATATCAATTCAAACGATAGAAGCTTTTCTGTAACCTGATCTGGTAAAGTTAGCGCATCCATATTTCTTCCCTCATAAAAAAATATTACTATTTTTCACCCCTCTAATCATTCAACAAGCTTAGCACTATTATCGGCCGTTTCCATATCACGATGCCATTTAAGTGCGATTTTAACCTGTTTTAATGACCAATTAATACTATTCTGTATTATCGACGTTTTATGGAGTGGAAATAATTAACAGAAAGGGTTTTTGGAGGTTACTCTCGCAAAAAATCGGGCCCTGTTCAGAAACTGGACAGGGCCCTGTTAAGTGGCACAGGAAGTGGTGCCAACATCAGCAGTTAGCCGATCGCGTCGTGGCCTTTTTCGCCGGTGCGTATTCTGATACACTCTTTTAGATCAAGTACAAAAATCTTGCCATCTCCAATCGTGTTGGTTCGAGCCACATTAACTATTGCATCAATTGCCTTTTCCATGAAGTCTTCGTTGACAGCTATCTCGAGCCTGACCTTTTTTAACAGGTTCACATCAAATTCCACGCCGCGGTAACTTTCGTGGTAGCCCTTTTGCGCGCCGCAACCGAGTGAGTTTGTGACGGACATTTTCGCAACTTCGGCCTTTAGCAAGGCGGCTTTGACGTCTTCCAATTTATGCGGCTGAATATAAGCTATTATGAGTTTCATAATTTTATCTCCTATGCAATACCGTTTTAAGTAGTACTGAAAATCTGGAATCCGCTATACGCTTCCATACCGTGCTCACCGATATCGAGGCCTTTGAGTTCCTCTTCGGCAGTTACCCGAAGACCGATTGTTACTTTGATCGCGGTAAAGAGCAATAACCCCAAACCAAATGCCCACAGAAAGGCCGAGCCGACGCCGGCAAGCTGTACACCGAGCTGTTTGATGCCGCCACCGTAAAACAGGCCTGACTCCAAGTTGAACAAACCGCAGGCAATAGTACCCCACGCTCCGCAAACACCGTGGACACTAACAGCACCGACGGGATCGTCAACCTTCAGTACGTTATCAATGAACAGCACACTCAAAACAACCAGGACACCGCCTATGGCTCCGATGACAATCGCGCCCATGGGTGAGACACCATCACAACCAGCGGTTATTGCGACAAGCCCGGCTAACGCACCGTTCAATGCCATGGAGGCGTCGGGCTTTTTGCCGATTATCCATGAAGTGATCATAGCTATGATCGCACCAGCAGCGGCTGCAAGGTTGGTAGTAACCGCGATATATCCAATTGAACCGTCACCTGTTGTGGTGCTACCCGGGTTAAATCCGAACCATCCAAACCACAGGATGAAAACACCTAAAGCGGCGATTGGAATGTTATGACCTGTAATCGCCCTTGCCTTTCCGTCCGGGCCGTATTTGCCTAAACGAGGCCCCAGCACTACAGCCCCGGCCAAGGCAAGCCATCCACCAATAGAGTGCACAACAGTCGAACCTGCGAAATCCAGAAAGCCCAGGTTCTCAAGCCATCCGCCGCCATCGAGCAACCCCCCCCATGCCCAGGAGCCGAAGATAGGATATATAAACAAAGTTATAAAGAAACTGTACACAAGGTAGCTGACAAATTTAGTACGCTCTGCCATCGCACCTGAAACTATTGTCGCAGCGGTCGCGGCAAATACAGTCTGGAAGATCAAGAAGGTCCAGTTCCAGTCGGAACCCGGCTCGACGCCCGCTAATCCGAACAGTGTTGTACCAAAAAAACCGTTCGACTTGCCGAACATCAGGCCAAAACCGACAATGAAAAAAGCAATACTACCGATCGAAAAGTCCATGAGATTCTTCATTAGAATGTTCACGGCGTTTTTGGCCCTGGTGAAGCCGGCTTCAACCATTGCGAAGCCGGCCTGCATGAAAAAGACCAGAAAAGCCGCAATACAAGTCCAGACAATATTTATGTTGGTCTGGATTTCTTCTTTGGCTGCGTCGATCGGACTAAGCGTTACCTCGGCCTCAGCTGAGACAACACCGGTCAATAAAAATATCAATCCTAATATCAACAGTCTAAAAATAAGCGCGTTCATTCCCTGTACCCCTAAATTAATAAGGTTAAAAGTGTAATTAAAAAATGATCCCAAACACTAAGTAAGTTAGAAGCTTTTCGAGATACTTATGCCTGTGACGAAATAGTCACTGTCGGTGTCATAGACATCCATATCACGGATATCGTCACTCATAAGCGTTATGTAGCTAAAGCTCGGAGTAACTGAAAAACCACCTATCTCTAACGGCAGCGCCAATGAGAACGAAAGATCCTGTGCTTTGCTCTGGTCGGTGCCCCAATAGTATTTATTGTAGGAGCCGCTTGCCCAACCGACCCCTACTCCAATATCCAGACCGACTGGTATATCGCCCAGATCGAATAGTTTTTCATAACTGTGACTCATTGCTAAATTGACATACGTGCCCTCAGCTTCGGCGACGTCGTGATAAACCGTGAACGTCGGGGTAAAAAGTACTTCATCAAAACCGATCCCCCAGTAAATTTCCGTAGTGTCGGATACGAATCCACCCATCGGGCCCGTGCCAGGAAAATCATAATAAATAACGCCAACCGAATAGCTCATACTATCTATGAAAGGCAAAGCATCTGAGTAATCGAAATAGTAATCCACCTCCTGGAAGCTGTCTTTTCTGTCGGTATAGTCAGTGAAATCAAAGCTGCCCCAGATGCCAAACGTCATATTGCCATAGGTCACTTCACCTGTTGGCTGAAAGACGTAGTCATCATTTACCAATTGGCCTCGCCAGACGTACTTACTGACAAAATCACCGCCTAAACTGAAACCCAATTCATCTTCAGCTGTAGCTATTGATGACAATAACATCAGCACCATTGTTGTTGCTACTAACATCTTCTTCATTACTAATCCTCGCAAACACAAACATAAAAATAGTTCAACGGTATATATAACAATCCCTGTGCCAGAAATACATAACCATCACATATTATTCCATAACTGTCTTTATAACAAAGAGATGTGAAATTACAGCTTTTGCGGGACAAACAAAGATATTGCTACATTTTTGTAGTAACAACACGCAACTGCTACATTTTTGTAGCTACTTACGACAGCAACTTAGGCAGGATCCCGTACTTTCTGATCTTATAACCGAGTACCCGCTCAGTTATCCCGAGTTCTTTTGCGGCTTTGCTTTGCTGGCCGGCAGTCTTTTTAAGAGCGTCTATTATAAGCTCTTTTTCTTTGGCCTCGATTATCTCCGGCATGGTCTGGCCCAGAGATGCGCCATCTTTTTTTATCATCTGCAGGGAAGGAGGCAGGTGTTCGGAGCGCACCACATCAGCATTACAAATAAGGACCGCCCTTTCGATGCAGTTCTCAAGCTCGCGGATGTTGCCGGGCCAGTGGTAGCTGGTAAGCATTTCAATAGCCGGGGTGGAAATGCGTGAGATATCTTTATTGTTTTCGCTTGCCGATTTCTCAAGGAAGTAATCGGCAAGGAGCATAATGTCATCTTTTCGATCACGCAATGGCGGCATAAAGATAGGGAAAACATTTATCCTGTAATAGAGGTCCTCGCGGAACAGGCCTTCGGTTATTTGCTCTTCGAGATTTTTATGAGTAGCGACTATGACGCGAACATTAGCTTTTATGCTTTCGGTTCCGCCTACCCTTTCGAATTCTTTGAACTGCATTACGCGCAGAAGTTTGACCTGTAAATTGAGTGAAAAGTCACCGATCTCGTCGAGGAAAATGGTACCGCCGCTTGCCCTTTCAAACCTGCCGATTTTTCTATCGGTAGCGCCGGTAAAGGCTCCTTTTTCGTGGCCGAATAGTTCGCTTTCTAAAAGCGAATCGGGCAGCGCGGTGCAGTTCACCTTTATGAAAGGCTTGCTTGCGCGTGGGCTTGCGTAATGTATAGCGTGGGCTACAAGGTCTTTTCCCGTACCGCTTTCACCTCGGATGAGCACCGTCGCATTACTGTCGGCGACCTGTTCGATTAGCCTATAGACTTCTTTCATAGCGTTGCTGGCGCCGACCATGTTATGAATATTGAAATGGCCTTTGAGTTCCTGTCTTAGCCTGATGTTTTCGTCACGAAGTAATTTGCGATCAGTTTCGAGGAGCTTATTAAGTTTAACAGCCTGGGCAACCATGGTCGAAATAATCTTGAGTAATCTGACATCGGCTTCGAAATCTTCTGCGCGTGTGGTTTCTCTGTCAACGCTGAGAGTACCGATGGTTGCACCTTCAAGTTTGATGGGTACACAGAAAAAAGCGATTTTCCTGCCGACTTTCTTTTTTCTCGACTGTGTTTTATGAACAAACCTCGGATCCTTGGAAATGTCGGGGATGATAATTTCCTTGCCCTTCTGGACGACCATGCCGGTGACGCCTTCGCCGATCTTATAGCTGACCTCGTCGGCAGCTTTTTTGTTCAGGCCGTGCGCGATCTTAATATTTATAGTTTCGGCATCGGGATCGAGAAGTGTTATCGTACCGCGTCTGAGCTTAAGATGGGTATCGAGTGATTTGAGCATTGACTTTAGAGTTCCTTCGAGGTCAAGGCTCTGGGCAAAAGCGTTTGCGATATCGTTTAACAGTTTAACTTCCTTTACAGCCTTGGCTTTCATGGCTTTTCTCCATGTATAGGGTAAATTCGGACTCTTCATTGTATCGACATAATTGTAGCCTTCAATAAATATTCTACAATTTCGTATAGATTATCGCCTTAGAGTGCAAAAATGTGGATTTTTCGGTAACGCTGTTGGCAATCAAGGATATTGGCTTATAATGCAGCAATGAATAAAGACCTGAAAAACTGTACGTTGGACGAGCTTGTTGAGATAGTCAAGCAGGCCGGGCAAAAGAAATACCTGGCTAAGTATATATTTACTTTCATCCACAAAGAAAATGTCGTTGATATCTCGCAGATCACCACATTGAGCAAAGCTTTTCGACAGAATCTTATCGATAAAGGGTACTATATTTCATCCCTTTCAGTATCTGATGCTTTGACTGATCCTGACGGGACAATAAAATATGCATTCGAATTGCCGGGTGGTGAACGGATAGAGTCGGTATTACTTTTCGACGAGCAGCGGAAGACACTTTGTGTATCAACTCAAACCGGCTGCCAGATGAATTGTGTTTTTTGTGCAACAGCAAAAGTTAAATATCGTGGCAATTTGAGCGCGGCTCAAATAGTCGATCAGGTAAATGTTATCGAGAAAGAAAAAGGGCGTATTGGGAATGTTGTCTTTATGGGGATGGGCGAGCCGTTTGAGAATTATGACAATGTTATAAAGGCGGTTCGAATACTCAACCATTCGGCAGGTAAGAATATCGGAATCAGACACCTGACTATAAGTACATGCGGGATAGTTCCTGCTATACGAAAATTTATTGATGAAGATATTCAGCCGCGATTGGCAATTTCACTTAACGCAGCTAATGACAAGCTTCGAACAAAAATAATGCCCATCAATAAAAAATACAGCATCAAAGAATTAATGGATGCTGTGAATGATTACAATCACAGGACCAAACAGCGGGTGACATTTGAATATATCCTGATAAAAGGCCTGAACGATTCGATTCAATGTGCCGGGGAACTGGCAAGATTAGTCAAGCCCATCAAGTGCAACATTAATCTTATCGAGTATAATGAGCATCAGAGATGCAAGTTCCAGGCAAGCAGTAGAGCGAGTATAAAGCAGTTCAAGGCAGTACTTGAAGAGGCTGGGCTCGAAACGACCATTCGATTCAAAATGGGCAGGAAGATCAAGGCTGCATGCGGACAGCTTGGCGCAAAATATTCCGATTTTACTATTCAAGAACCGTAGCTGATTCGATAATAACCGGCTGGGCAGGGACATCTCTATAAGGGGCGAATACCGTAGTTTTAACTTCAGCGATCTTATCAACAACATCCATTCCCTCTACAACCTTACCAAATACAGCGTAGCCCGGACTCATATTGGGAATGTAGTCGAGATTTTTGTTATCCTTATGGTTAATGAAAAACTGATTTGTCGCACTGTGAGGATCGTTGGTCCTTGCCATAGCTATACTGCCGCGAACATTACTAAGGCCATTAGATGCTTCGTTTTGGATGGGAGCATTGGTCGGTTTTTTCTGCATATCTTTTGTAAAGCCGCCGCCCTGAATCATAAAGTTGTTAATGACGCGATGGAAAATTGTGCCGTTATAAGCACCGGATTTTGTATATTCGAGAAAGTTTTCTGTTGAGATAGGAGCCTTTTCAGTGTCGAGTTCGATAACGATAGCACCCATATTAGTATTTAACTGAACCTTATTTGTTTGCACGGTCTTATCCTTAATTTGTTCATTATCTAATTCTGTTTTCGGCTGTTCATTTTTTTCCTGTTGCCGGCCGTTGTTTGTTTCAGTTTGCTTCTTTGCACAGCCGATGATCATAATTGTTAAAACTATAAGTGATAGAATAACCTTGAAAATAGTCTTACCTTTCTTCATTTTCAATCCTTTATTAACAGTATAAATTAACTAAGAAGACTCAATATTTAAGTTCTCTCGAACTACGCCCGAGAGGACTCGAACCTCTGACCTTCGGTTTAGGAAACCGATGCTCTATCCTGCTGAGCTACGGGCGCAAGATAATTAAGCCAATACTTTAACCGGGGCAGATATGAAAATCAAGCTACAAGATGAGAATAGCTTTTTTAGAGTGTTTAGTAAATTATTGCGGTGGTTTCTTCTATCTTCCTGATGAGGTCCTCTACAGAAGCATCTTTTTCAACATAACCATCGAACCCTTTTTGCATCAGGGCGGATTGCTCAGTATAGGTTAAGTGCTCAGCCATGACGAGGATCTTTATTGTCTGGAGCTCTTCATCACAGCGGATACTTTTGCAAATTTCAGCTGCGGCGATCTCGCCATTCATTAAGCTGATGAGCATAACGTGTGGGGCAAATTTCTGAGCGGCCAAGCCTGTCTCGAAAGTGCTGTGGACGATCTCGACATCGTAATCGGCTTTATTTCTAAGATCCTGGGCAAGTTGTTCTGAGAGCTCACTATTTATGTCAACGATCAGAACTCTAATATTTCCGGCTGGCAAGCCGTCGATCGGCATGTTGTGAATCTTCATAAAACGTACCAACTCGCTCATAGGAATCCTGCGGTCTTTGCTGCCGGGGATCCTGTAGCCCTTGAGCTGTCCGCTATCAAACCACTTCGAGACAGTTCTAGGTGCGACGTTGCATATCTTTGCGACATCGCCGGTTGTTAATACGTTTTTGCCTTTAGCCATAATTTTCTCCCAAAGCTTCCTAAATACAGAAGTTGCCAACAATCTTTCGTCTAAAAAAGGGAGCAAAATAAGCTAAGAACTTACTTTTTCAGCCCAGAATAGCGTTTTGTGGCATTCTTTTTATTTATACGTCCCATAAACGATTCGGTTGGTGCTGATATACGCTCAGTGATGAATTTGGTGCGATTTGAGCAAATTAAAGCGTGAAATAGCTTTTTTTTACCGAACATTGCGTGTAAAATCCCCGTTTTAGAGTTGATCGAACAATATTTTGGAGCACGCAATGAAGATAAACTTATCGAGCCCTGATGTAACAGAAGCTGAGATACAAGCTGTATGCGATGTCCTTAGAACACCGAATCTTTCTCTCGGACCAAAGGTGCCCGAATTTGAGCATGCGTTCTGCGATTATATCGGTAAGAAACACGCACTTGCGGTTAACAGTGGAACAAGCGCATTATTTATATCTCTTGTAGCTCTCGGTATCGGGCCCGGTGATGAGGTTATAACAACACCGTTTACTTTTATCGCGACTTCAAACTCGATAATGATGGTCGGTGCCAAGCCTGTCTTTGTTGACATCGATCCTGTAAATTATAATATCGATCCTGAAAAGATCGAAGCAGCTATAACAGATAAAACAAAAGCCATTATGCCGGTCGAGGTTTTCGGCAATCCAGCGAACTTCGATAAGATATGTGAAATTGCCGACAGGCATAATCTTGTAGTCATCGAAGACAGCTGTGAAGCTTTGGGCTCTTGTCTGAACGGCAAAAAGGCAGGAACATTCGGAAAGGTAAGTTTCTTTGCATTCTATCCGAATAAACAGATGACAACCGGCGAAGGCGGAATACTTTTGACGGACGACGAAGAAGTAGTAGAGCATTGTTCGGCGCTTCGTAATCAGGGCAGAGGAAGAAACACCGGCTGGCTCGGTCATCAGGTGCTCGGGTACAATTTCCGGTTAAGTGATATCAACTGCGCGATGGGAATTGTTCAGCTTAGCAGGATTGAAGAATTCAAAGCCAAACGTAAACAGGTTGCGAAATGGTATCAAGAAGAACTGGCTAATGAAGCGAATCTCATCGTACCAGAAGAAGGGCCCGGGGTTGATATGAATTGGTTCGTGTTCGTTGTTCGGCTTACAGATCAATTTACCACACAGCAGCGAGATGCTGTGTTGACATATATGTGCGAAGCAGGGATCGGATGCAGCAATTATTTCGTACCGGTACATCTTCAGCCATTTATGAGGGAAAAATTCGGATTTAAGCAAGGTGATTTTCCGGTAACCGAACACATCGGTGAGCGAACAATCGCGCTGCCATTCTATAACAATTTGAGCCAAGAGCAGGTAAAAATCGTCCGCGATGAGCTAAAAGCCGCGATTTCGAAAATTTAATCGGCCATTCAGTCGCCACATCTGTCTTTCCAGCAAGGCTTTACGGCAAGGCCCTAATGATCGCAATTTTCTTGAACTTGGGCGGTTTATAACTTATAATTTATTGTATATGCTAAGCTTATGAGCTTCATCAATCCATAATAGCCATTGGGTAGCCACAAGAAGGGTTGTGGAATGTAAAGTGACTTTTGGAGTATTGATGGCTGATCAAATGATTTTGGCCGAAATATTTCGATACTTTTGATCATTGCCGTGAGTATTCCTCTGGAACTGGAGTATAGGATGAAAAGCAGGCAAATGCTGTATAAATACATT
This sequence comes from Sedimentisphaerales bacterium, assembly GCA_028282745.1. Taxonomy (GTDB): domain Bacteria; phylum Planctomycetota; class Phycisphaerae; order Sedimentisphaerales; family Anaerobacaceae; genus JANQHJ01. The sequence continues at coordinate 10,367 of JANQHJ010000147.1, forward strand.
TCCTTTTTGGCAATTCTTCTGTTCTTGTTATTAAGTTCGATAAGTTATGCTAACTATAATGGGATGGCAATCTAATGCTTTGGGGAAGAATAATTACTAATCAAAATTAAGATGAATAAAAAAGAAGGGTAATGACATTATGAACAGAAGAAGTTTTCTAAAGCAATGTGCGCTAACTACAGGTACTATTGGCGCGGCGGGGTCGATACTGAATGCTGGTGTTCAGATTCGTAATAACAGCCTTGATCTGAGAGTGGGCAAGAAAAGGCCTAATATTATTTTTATTATGATAGATGATTCTGGAGTCGGCGACTTCGAGTGTTATCATCCCAATACACCGGTGCTAACCCCTAATATTATGAATCTGGCATCTCGAGGCGTTCGCTTTACTAACGCCTATACTCCCGGTGTGGTCTGCGGCCCGACCAGGAGTTGTTTGATGACAGGCTATCACCTTGGTCATTGTTCAATGAGAGGTAACTTTAATTCTGCGTGCATTCATCCGGATGATGTAACCATACCGGAAGTAATGAAAAAGGCCGGATATGCAACCGGCGGATATGGTAAATGGGGTATCGGTTCACCGGGTACGCCGACCGCGCCGGAGCTTAAGGGATTTGATGAATATATCGGGCACTATCACCAGATCCATGCACACGACCATTATGTTGACAGACTGTACCTTAATGGTCAGACATACATGATACCGGAAAATACCGGTGCTCCGAATCCTTCTACAGGAATTATCTCGGATAACTATACCCACCAACAAAACATTATATTCGAGAAGATGACGCAGTTTATTAAAACCAACGCGGCCAAAGATAAACCGTTCTTTGTTTATGGTGCCTGGACGCTTCCACACTCTGATAACACTATACCGGAGGCGGAGACTCAGCCGGGCGGTGCTTATGCGCCTTACAGTTCCAAGAGCTGGGCAGAAAGTGCTAAAATACAGGCAGCCTTTATGACATGGCTCGACAGGCAGATAGGTCAGATAGTGGACCTGTTGGAAGATCCGAACCAGGATGGTAATAACGACGACAGCATCACTGACAATACAGTTATCGTATTTAGCTCAGATAACGGTGGTGCCGAAGGAGCGGTCGGCAGCGCCTGGGACAGGAATTATCCACTGCGTGGACAAAAAGGCAGCCTGAACGAAGGTGGTATTCGAACACCAATGATCTGTGTATGGCCGGGTAAAATCAAACCAAATACTACCACCGATATACTCACATACCTTGTTGATATGATGGCTACCTTTGCCGATCTGGCAGGTGTTCAACATGCGGTGCCAGAAGATACGGATGGCATTTCGATAGTTCCGACTTTAACAGGTAAAGGAACACAGAAAAAACATGAAGGTATTTATATACAGATCCACAACATTCAGCCTAATGGATCGAAATCGGAAATGGCTCGAATGGATATAGGGTCGCATAAATGGAAAGCAATACGAAATACAAGCGGTGTAACTTCGCTTTACGACCTGGCTGTCGATGTGCATGAAGACAGTAATATATCGTCGAGCAATCCATCAGTCGTCAGCATGATGGAAAGCTATATGGATGCTCAGCATACTAAGATGCGGCCGCAATTCAATGTTAATCCGCCTTCTGTGGGTAATTCCAGCAGGAACGGCATTGTTGTTAACGGCATTCGCCCTGCTTCTTCAGCAAGAGATTGGCATCTGAGTGAATCGGGTGACGCTTTATCGCTTTCGGGCCAGCTTAGAGATAACTCAAATAACGCGATAAGTTTGTATCTTGATGATTTATATAAAGATTACCAAATCGAACTTGATGTGACGGTCAATGGAGCATCCAAGCCTGATCTTGATTTCTCAATCAAGGGGGTATCAAATTCGGAATTTTACCTTGGTACAATGTCAACCTCATCTGTATCGAGCGGCAATACAGAAACGTTAAGCATGACCCTGGATTTGACCGATGTTACGCCGGGCGAATCCAATCTCAGAGGTGATCTCGGTGATCCATTGACACTTTATGTTTCACATTCGGGCAGTTCGGGTGATATTTCCGTAAATAATATTGCGGTAACCGTTGTTTGACAGGCGATGATAATAAGCTTGGATATATGGAAATGATGTAGTATATGAACAGAAGAAAGTTTTTGAAACAATGCGGCCTGATAGCCGGCGGCATCAGCCTTTCATCGACAGTTGCAAACGCCGGTATCAAGCTATCCAATAAAACAATGCAATATCAGCTTGGAAGGCGCAGGCCCAATGTCATATACATACTTGCTGATGACCTTGGCTACGGGGATCCAGGCTGTTACGGCCAAGCAGATATTCAAACTCCATCAATAGACAATATGGCTGCTGAGGGAATGTTATTTACTCAACACTATGCTGGTGATACAGTTTGTGCTCCAAGTCGATGTGCTTTACTGACAGGACTACATACTGGGCACTGCTATATCAGGGGCAATGCCGTTTACACACTACGGCCGGAGGATTTTACTGTTGGCGAACTGTTTCAAAGGGTTGGTTACGCAACGGCAATTTACGGCAAGTGGGGTCTGGGCTATCTTAATACAACCGGACATCCCAACAACAAGGGCTTTGATCATTTCTTCGGATACCTCGACCACGGACATGCCCACGATTACTATACAGGCCATCTTTACCGAAATTCAGAAACAATATATTACCCCGGCAATCACAACAGTTATGGTGACAGTTATAGCCATGACCTGATAACTTCGGAAGCACTGGATTTTATTCAGCAAAGTAAGGATCAGCCATTTTTTCTTTATCTGGCATATACTATTGCGCATTCTCATATCGAGTGCCCCACACAAGAGCCTTATACAAACAAACCATGGTCAGCCAACAAGAAAACATTTGCAGCAATGGTAACTCGAATGGACAGGGACATTGGCAGGCTAATAGGTTTAATCAAAAGCCTCGGCTTAGACGAAGACACATTGATAATTTTTACAAGTGATAACGGGCCGCACAGTGAAGGCGGTCATAATGTTAATGATTTTGACAGTAATGGTATTTATCGAGGATTGAAGCGTGATATGTATGAAGGCGGAATACGTGTTCCCATGATCGCCCGCTGGCCCGGCAAAATAAAACCAGGTACCGTTACAGACCACATTTCGGCATTCTGGGATTTCCTGCCTACTTGTGCAGACCTATTGAGTATAAAACTCTCTAAACAAAAATGGGGAGACATTGACGAGACTGTGGATAATATAGACGGGATTTCCTTCTTACCTACTCTTCTTGGAAAACCTGCACTTCAGAAACAGCATGACCATTTGTATTGGGAATTTTACGAGAGGAACGGCAGGCAGGCTATTCGTCAGGGTAAATGGAAAGGCATTCGTTATAACGTCAACAATTATCCGGGGACTGATGAATTTTATTTGTTTGATTTAGATGCCGATCCAGACGAATCAAACAATATCGCAGCAACATACCCTGCCAAAACGCAGGAGCTTAAAGATCTGATGGCAACAGAGCACACAAAAGCTTTTTTATCCAATTTTAGATTTAGCTGGGATTAATGGAATAAATTATGAATAGAAGAAACTTTTTAAAGCGATGCGGAATAGTAGTCGGCAGTATAGGGCTTTCACCTACTGCCGTAAGAGCCGGGCTAAAAATTAAAAACAAAACAATGGAATATCAGATCGGCAGGCGAAGGCCTAATGTCATATATATCCTTGCCGACGATCTGGGGTATGGCGACCCGGGATGCTTTGGCCAACAGCAGGTTAAGACGCCCAATATCGATAAATTAGCCGCTGAAGGAATGAAATTCACCCAACATTATGCCGGCAGCGCTGTATGCGGGCCAAGTCGCTGCAGCTTAATGACGGGGCTGCACACAGGGCATTGTTATATTCGAGGCAATGCAGTGTACTCTCTTCGGCCTGAAGATTGGACATTAGCCGAAGTATTCAAAAAAACAGGTTATTCAACTGCTTGCATTGGTAAGTGGGGCCTTGGCGGCATTGGCGAAACCGGCCATCCAAACAATCAAGGCTTCGATTATTTCTACGGATACCTTGGCCACGGACACGCTCATCATTACTACACAACTTATCTCTTTAGAAATTCCGAACAAATTACACTCGATGGGCAAACATATACCCATGATCTATTGACAGAAGAAGCATTGGACTTTATAGAGAGAAGTAAAAATCGCCCGTTCTTTCTATATCTGCCATATACTATCCCTCATAGAGAAGTTGTGTGTCCAACAAAAGATCCATATACTTCTGAGAGCTGGCCTGAAATCGAAAAGACGTTCGCGGCTATGGTAACGAGAATGGACAGGGACATAGGAAGAATCATGGATCTAATTAAGCAATTAGGCTTTGATGATGACACTATGGTTATCTTTACAAGTGACAACGGCCCTCACAGCAAGGACGGGCACAGCTCGACATATTTTACCAGCAGTGGAAGCTACGGCGGTGAAAACCTGCGAGGCGAAAAAAGAGATCTTTATGAGGGCGGAGTTCGCGCGCCTATGGTAGCTCGCTGGCCAGGCAAAATACCAGCTTCGACGCAGACGGAGCATATATGCGCATTCTGGGATGTATTGCCAACATTCGCCGATTTGGTCGGCATGGAAATCGGCAACATTAAATGGGGCGATATAAGTGAAACGGTTACGAATATGGATGGCATTTCTTTTCTGCCTACCCTGCTCGGCAAAGCTGCTTTGCAGAAACAGCATGAGCATCTATACTGGGAATTTTACGAAGAAAATTACAAGCAGGCTGTTCGAAAAGGCAAATGGAAAATGGTCCGGTTAAATGTAAAAAGTTACAGTACCGAATCTGCTTATCTAAACGACACGAACACCTCGAATATTAAGCTGTTTGATCTCGATATCGACCCCGGTGAGGATACAAATCTTGCAAGTACCTATCCAACTATAAGAGATGAGTTAAAAACGCTCATTGCGCAAGAGCACACTAAAGCTTATTTGTCGAATTTCAGATTCACATGGGAATAGATCAACAGTTGACTATACAATGTTAATGTACGTGTGAGGACAGAGATTTTTTTGATACCTAAGTTCGATAAAAACAGCTTTATAGAACTTGATACGTTGATTTTTTAATAATTACTTCCAACAGCCCAAAAGGATGACAAAGCAATTTTGGATGCGTCTTTTCTTTCTTATACTATGAGTGGAAAGGCACTTTCAGTGGTGCCGATAAAATATTCTTTAGGTAGGGTGATATTTTATCATGCGAAAGTTTAGAAACCGATTGGTCCTGATGCTGATCGTCTATATCGCCGGGTTCGCAACCGCGATCTATTTAACTGTACCGGCGGAGCAGAACGGTCAACCCGGCGAAAGCTGCTCGATACAGGCAAAATTCAAAACAAACGAATTCGCCCAAAGCTACAGCAACTCGCTGCACAAATGCGTTGATTTTATCAAGGATCAAAGCCGTCGGGCGGGGGCTTTCATCAAAGAAAAGGTCAACGAGCACAGGGACAATAGTTAGCAAAAAAGCGAAAGAGGACGGAGAAAAAGACACTTCAATAAGTTCTTTGACTCTTTAAGAGATAATTTCTCTAAAGGCCGCAGATGCCCTGTCTGCGGCCTTTTTTATTTGAGAGCCACTGTTCAACTGAGTTATAAAGCATTATAATACATATCGTTCTGTATTAACCATAAGGACAATAAAAGCTTGAGTGGTTTATTCTATAATCTCGGTAGAAAAGTTGGTCCTCATTATCGTAAGGCCAAATGGATGTGGCACAGCCTGACCGGCAACAAAGAAGACCTGATAAAAATCGAGTATGAAGTCGGCATAGACCTCGCGGGTGAGGTCAGACGCCAGCTTGAATGTGACAACGATCAGGCCTCGACAGAACTGCTCGAAAAAATAAGCCATAAGCTAAAAGCATGTCTTACTAACAAACTGCGTAAATTCAATTTCGAAGCGGCACTTAGCAACACGTCTAACGCTTTCGCTCTGCCAGGCGGCTTTATCTTTATCACCAGAGGTATAATGGAACTGTGCGAGTGGAACGAAGACGAGATCGCTTTTATACTCGCACATGAAATGGGGCATGTCATTCGCGGCCATGCTATTAATCGCATCATCAACAAATCTGCTATCTCCATAGCCTCAAAAGCTACTCCTATAAAAGGTAAATTTTCCGGCTGGCTTAAGCAGGTCGGCATCAAAGCCCTGGAAAGCGCTTATTCCCAGAATCTCGAATATGAAGCTGACGAGTTTGGAACAAGACTTATAATTGCCGCAGGTTATGACAAACAGGCCCCGATAACATCACTAACAAGGCTGGGGAAATTAAAAGAAAATGGTGAGCAAAAAGGGCTCGGTGCATATTTTTCGACCCATCCCCAAATAAATGAACGGATCGAGCATATCAAAAGCATTATCAATTGATAAGTCCATTGTTTTCCTATAATGCAAAGTGTTTTTAGCAGCAATATCGAATCCTTGTTTTCATCGTTTTTTATGGTATTATTATGCCGTTGGTGGTTGATGTAATTCGGGGCAAATAATGAAAATTTTTAGATCAGCTGTTTACATTATTCTATCTTGTTTTGCTATTAGTCTTTTCAGCAGTTGTTCCAGCTCAAACCCCGGCCCGAATTCACCAGCCAGAATTTATCACTCATTTAAATTCAAGCCGCACGGCCGAATAGGGTGCTTTCCCTGCCCCGCTATCGGCACTTCATTTACCGACCCATTCAATCTCGGCGATCATAGTTATTCTATCACCTTGAGCGAGAAAAACGGCATTCTATATACATGTAAAGGCGGCAATATCGACCTTGCACATGTAAGAAAAAGCGCCGACTGGACAGCTTTTCTGGCGAGAAAAGTGTATTATAAAATGATGAAAAACCGAACTTATTATAAGTTTAACTTCACCGAGTCTTCGCGATATTACCTGACAATTAATTACCCTGAGAATTGGGTAAATCTTGAAAAAAAAGAAAAGGATCTTATAGCATTCGATATTTCTTTAGAACTCGGCAGATATTTAGCCTATACAGGCACAACATGGCATGAGATACTCACATGGTTCGGCTACAAATCTTCCGGATTAGTATCGGAAGAGCAGTCGGCGTTTTCATGGGAGGACACTTATTCCAATCTCTTAGGAACAGAGATAGCGGTAAAGGCCCTGAGAAATGCAAAGCACAGCTATAACGACGCCATTACTATTGAACTTATAAATACATTGTTGGACCTGGATGTCAAAAGCAGTTATTTTGCAAAATGGGCAAGTAAAGCAGTTAGGGGCAAATGGTTTTCATACCACCCTATTTTCGGCCTGCAGATACTTAATCGCAATTTCGATACCGGCATCGATGATGGTTTTGTAAGTCCTTCTATCGCTGAAGAATTCAGTCCTTGTGACAACCCTAACGACCCCAGCGGTCATGATCTTGCAGTGCCTGATTTAAGCATTCTCGACAAGCATGGCCTGAGTATAAAGCTTGAGATCGAACCACACGAGTGGGAAAATAACAGAATTTTAAATATTGCTTATCATGGCTCAACGAAAAGAAAAAGAATAGAACCCGATACGCATTTTCCTGTAATAATAGAATATATTAAGAGCAAGCATTCGAATCAATTCTAACTAAATTGAAGGTTTAAAATGAAATACAAAGCCACAGTCATATATTTGTCATTAATCATTAGTACTTTCGGTATCGCCTCTGAAATAGATAGCCACCTTCAGCTTCTTCACAAAGATGTCAAAACGATCGGCATAGCCGGCTCGCCAGGACAGTTATGCGTTTTTGGCGAAAAATCATTCGTCGTCATTCCCGGCGGTGAAAAAGATGCCGAAGTTGCCCTGGTAGCTGCAACTCAATACGACAAGGGCCGGATCATAGCTTTCGGCCACAATGGTTATCTTACCCCAAAAACAATGGAGCAGGCTGATACACTGACTTTTACAAAAAACTGCATTAACTGGTCCGCAGGCATAAAGGATGAACCAGTTGTCGGCGTTTATCAGAATAAAAAACTCACAGCCTATTTAAAAAAACAAGAAATCAATGCACAAAACATCGGACTTGATAAAATCGCTAAGATTGACTGCATAATTATTTCTGCCGGTAAGATAAATAAAGATAACATCGCCGTTCTTAAAAAACACGTCTCACAGGGCAAGGGACTTATCACCGCAGGCACAGGCTGGGGATGGATTCAATTAAATAAAGGTAAAAGCCTCGCCAGAGATTTTGCGGCGAATCAGCTTCTGGTACCGATGGGCCTTGTCTTTGCAAATGGTATGGCGAAGAAAACCGCTAACAAAGGCTACCTTGCGAAAACAATACAGCAGGACTTGCTCAACGCATCAAAAGCATTCGATATTGCTCTTGCTAATTCGAAGACACCTAAAAAAATAAAGCCCCAAGCTAAACAGATAAGTTCAACCCTTAGTCTTGCAATACGCAGCCTGCCTGAAAACGACAAACTATTATTACCCAAAATCCAAAACGTCGAAAAAGAATTCCTGGAAAAAACCGTGCCGACAGCCCAAAAACCGCTCAAGGTCGAAAATATGCTCGGTAGATTATTCGTCACACGACAAACCATCGAAATCCAAAAAATACCAGCCGAAAGTGTTCAGGCACATCCAGCAGCGGATTCATTTCCCGGCCTAACACCTAAAGACGCACCAAGAATAAATAAAACCATAGAGATAGACACATCGATCCCCCGCTGGCATAGCACTGGATTATACGCCCCAGCTGGAGAAAAGATCACTGTAAGAATTAATTCCTCCACCACTGATAAAAAACTCAAGGTGCGTATCGGCTGTCATAAAGACAAGATATGGCGACACGATAAATGGAAACGCTTTCCGGAGATCACACGAGTCTTTGCCCTGGACAAAACCAAAACTATAGCCGCTAACGCATTCGGTGGACTAATTTATATCGAAGTGCCAAAAGAATGTAAAGCAGGCAAGATCAACGTAAGGATAGAATCAGCAGTCAAGGCCCCCTACTATATTCACGGCAAAACTGCGGTTAAAGATTGGAACGAAAGAATAAAAAGCTATCCAGCACCATGGGCAGAGTTAGCCAGTGACAAAATAATCATTACGGTCCCTTCAGAAAACATCCGAGAGCTTGATGACCCTGCATCCTTAATGGAAGTATGGAACAAAATTCTCGATGCCTGCGCAGAGCTTGCTACAATTGACAAAAATCGAACAAGCCCTGAACGCATCGTGCCTGATCTGCAAATTAGTGTCGGCTACATGCACGCAGGCTATCCGATAATGACACATGCCGATCAATACACAAAACTCGCCGATAAAGAACACTTATTAAAAGGCAGCTGGGGCCTTTTCCATGAGATAGGACATAATCATCAGAACCGTGACTGGACATTCGCCGGCACAGGCGAAGTCACTGTCAACCTCTTCACTACATATGTCTTCGATAAGGTCTGCGGCACACCACCTTTAAAGGGGAGAATGACCGCTGAAAAGAGAAACGAAAAAATTAAAAAATATATTGCCAACGGTAGAAAATACGACAACTGGAAAAGCGACCCGTTTTTGGCTTTGACCATGTACATGCAGTTGCAGGAAGAGTTCGGCTGGGCGCCCTTCAAAAAAGTCTTTGCTGAATATAGAGAATTAGAAAAAGACCAAAGGCCGAAGACTGATGATGATAAACGTGACCAATGGATGGTTCGTTTTTCAAAGCAAGTCGGGAAAAATTTAGGGCCGTTCTTTGATGCATGGAACGTACCGGTAAGTCAAAAAGCAAAGAACGAAATCAAGAATCTGCCTGTCTGGTTGCCCAATATTTTTCAAAAACAAGCTGTCTCCACACAACTCGAAATGCCGCTTTAAGCTCATTCTAAGCTGTTTATAAGCTATTTTGCTTTAATTGGAACTGGTTTTTTGCTATAATTAAGTTTTGGGAATATTGTGCAGGGTCAGATGAGATTAACTAATCCAAAATTCTATATTTTTGTTCTATTTGTCGTTTTGCAGCTTGGCATAACGGGCTGTTTACCACAGCGCCCACCAAATTCACCGGGCGGCTTGTCTGATAATTTTGTCCTGCCGCCTCGGCCGCGAAGAGGCAGTTATGCAACTTCCACCATGGGCACAAAATTCAACAGCTCCAACAAGCTCGGCCGGCATGGTTACTATTATAGCTTCAACGAACAAAACGGAATCATTTACACATGCCGGGGAGGACACATTGACCTGGCTCACGTCAGAAAAACTGCCGACTGGACAGCGTATCTTGCAAGTCAAAGCTATAAAAAAATAATGAAGGGCAAACGAAAAATGTCTTTCAAGCTTATAGACCCCTCGCAATATTATGTCACCTTCGAATATCCGAAAAACTGGAAGCTGCTCGATGAAACTCAAAAAGTCGAAATTGCACATAATGCCTCGATCGAACTCGGAAGTTATTTAGCCTACACCGCAACAACATGGCATGAGATACTGACATGGTTCGGCTATAAGTTCCCGGGAATCTATCCGGAATACCCGTCAGCGTTTTCATGGGAAGATTCCTATTCGAACCTGCTCGGCGCACACGTCGGCGCCAGAGCTCTCAGGGATAGAGAACATAACTATGACAAAGCGGTGACTATAGCGCTCGACCAAGCGGTTAGGAATCTAAAGGGTCAAAGCGGCAGCACTGCACGTAAAGCCAGTGACCAAGTCCGCGGCCAGTGGTTCAAAGGTGACTTTTTATTCTTCGTAGAAATTAGCGGTCGGAATTTCGATATAGGCGGTGACGATGGCAAGGTAACTCCATCTGTTATCCCAAATGTGCAAAAGTGTGAGGCTTCAAAATCACTACTACTGCCGGTTCCGATGCTATCAAAGGTAGAAAAAAACGGCATCAACGTTCATGTAGAAATCAAGCCGAACGAGTGGGAAGCCGGAAAAATATTTAGGATAGTAAACGCCTATCATGGTAAAAAACAAAGACGCATCGTGCCTGACAGAGATTTTCCTATTATAATCGATCACCTCAAGAATAATCACCCTGATAATATCATCTCGATCAGTCCTTAAAATGCTTTTATTTGTGCAAATTCATGCAATGAAAAGCTTGAATTTCCCGTTATAATTGTTAAATTATTGACAATAAGGCTTGGCTTTATAGCTTAGCTGAAACGAAAATCTTACACGGGAAATAAAAAGATGCTATCCAGACGTAAATTTCTATCATTAACCTCGGCGGTTGCCGCGCATTTATTTTTTGCGCCATGGCTAAATGCCTCAAAAAACGCCCAAAAACGTAACTTATTATTTCTGGCCATTGATGATCTTCGACCTGTCATGGGCTGTTATGGCGGCAAAGCCATCACGCCGAATATTGACAAATTCTCAGCCTCAGCAACAACCTTCAGCCACCACTACGTGCAGTGGCCGGTCTGCGGCCCTTCGCGAGCAGCGTTGATGAGTGGACTACGGCCTGATACATCGGGCGTATATCAAAACAGCCAGGCAAATATAACAAGTAAGCATCAGGATAAATGGCCTGCCATGTCTCGATATTTTTACGACAATGGCTACAAAACCTTCAGCTTCGGCAAGATCTATCATGGCAAAGGAGTCGCCAAATCTTATGGATGGAGCGAAAAGCCTTGGAACCCGCCGTCGGCGTGGACATGTTACGTTAATTTTAAACGCAAAAAGAAAAGCTCCTGGCGACCTGCCTATGAAATATATGACGGCCCGGACAATCTTCACGGCGACTACCAAACAGCAGACAAAGCTATAGAAAAATTAGAACAGAATAAAAACAATTTATTCTGTATCTTCGCAGGCTTTTATAAGCCCCACCTTCCATTCGTAGCGCCGAAGAAATACTGGGACATGTACGATCACGATAAGATCGAAAGATTAAAGCCTATGGAAATGCCTGCCGGCGTGATCGATCACGCATATAAATACTCCGAGTTACATTCCTACGGCGACCAGAAAGGCAGCATGTTTTCAAAAGAAAATCGTCCTGACGATGAAGATGCTATCAATCTAACACATGCTTATTATGCCTCGGTCAGCTTCATTGACGCACAGATAGGACGAATTTTCAAACATCTTGACGAACTTGGTTTAAGCGAAAATACAGCTGTTGTTATATGGGGTGACCATGGTTTCCATCTCGGCGATCAGGCTCGCTGGGCAAAACACACTCAGCTGGAAAATGATATGCGCTCGCCCTTAATGATACGCCTGCCGGGTATAGAGCATAAAAAACAAACGCTAAATAACCTCGTCGAAACAGTAGATATATATCCAACCGTTTGCGAATATCTTGGCCTGGCCGCTCCAAAACATCTCGATGGTACCAGCCTTGTGCCCGTCATGACAGGAAAAGACAAAACCGGCAAAGAGGCTGCTTTTAGCCAGTACAGCCCTGTCCCGAAAGAACATAGCTATCTTATGATCTATTCAGCTCGCACAAGGCATTATAGATATATCCAGTGGCGAGATACGAACGATAATAATAAGCTCATCGATGAGGAGCTTTATGATTTACGAGACTTCCCGGCCGAAACTAAAAACGTAGTCAAAGAGCCCGAGTACAAATCGGCATTGAAGAACTGCCGGGATATCATGAATAAACATTTAAAAATTGAGGGGTAAGGAATGAAGATCAACAGACGTAATTTTTTGAAAGTCGCCGGCCTAAGCGCTGCCGGTGCGTCACTGTTTTCAAGCTGCACAGCCGCTAAGGACTATTCAAAAAATAAAAAGCCTAATATTATTTTCATCGCTATTGACGACATGAATGACTGGACCGGCTTTCTCGGCGGTCACCCCCAGGCCAAAACTCCCAATATGGACAAACTCGCCGCTAAGGGGGTGAACTTCGTAAACGCACATTGCCCGGCACCGGGCTGCTCGCCGTGTAGGAACGCATTATTATTCGGTATCGAGCCATTTAATTCCGGGCTGTATCCTTTCTATGACCACATGAAGATGGATGAAAAAGAACTCGATAAATATACTACACTGCCGCAGCTCTTCAAACAAAACGGCTACAACACCTACGGATCAGGTAAGATACATCACGGCAGACAATGGACATATATTAAAGACGATGGTAAGCGAGAGTGGACCGAGAATAACGAGAAAAAACTCAAGGAACTACCGGCACTGGTATATGACAAAAAAGCCGGGCATGTCCATGGCAACAGTCGAAAGATGGCTTTTTGCCCGACTAAATCACCGCTTGATGACCATCCTGATTACGCAACGGTTAAATATGGTATCGAAATACTGAAACGAAAACATGATAAACCATTCTTCCTTGGGCTTGGATTCGTCAAGCCGCACTTGGCATTCGTGTGCCCGAAAGAATACTTTGACATGCACGCCGGCCCTATAAGTCCGCCTGCTATTAAATCAGACGACCTCAGCGATGTACCTTGGCCGGGCAGGGCAATGGCAAAACTAAAGGATGACAATAGATTTAGAAAAGACAAATCATGGGAAAAAGTCCGCCGCGCTTACCTTGCATGTATCTCATGGACCGATGCTAATGTCGGGCGAGTAATTGACGAGTTGGAGCAGAGCCCGTGGAAAGATAATACAATCGTAGTGCTTTGGTCCGACCACGGCTATCATCTTGGTGAGAAAAGAAGCTTTAAAAAATTCAGTCTCTGGGAAGAGGCAACAAGGATACCATTTATCATCTATGACAGTAGAAACAAAAATAACAACGGTACCTGCAAAGAAGCCGTTTCGCTCATCGATATATACTCGACACTTACCGAGATGGCAGGGGTCACTGCGCCCAATTATATTGACGGTGAAAGTCTTATCCCCTGGCTCACCAAACCTGATATGCCTAGAAAAAAACCGGCGATCACATCATGGGGCCGCGGTAACTATACGATTAGGACACGGGATTTCAGATATACCCGATATTTTGATGGTTCCGAAGAACTCTACAACAACAAGCAGGATCCACAGGAATGGAAGAACCTTGCCGATGACCCAAAATTCGCTAAGAACATAGATGATCTGAAAAAATGGCTGCCTGAAAATGAAGCTCCGTTAGTTCTAAAAGGCAAAGCCCTGCATAATGTCATTGATGCAGATCAGCCCGAACTTAAAGATTTCAAAAATAGCTGGGAAAATATGAACAAAAATATTAAGCCCCCACTAAAATAAAATATGTGATATAATAATTAGGTAATTATATGTCACTATTTAGAAATCTTAAAAAGGGAGGCCATTGAAATGAGAACATTAATTTATGTAATCCTGATAGCAATCGTTTTGAGTATTTCAGTCACAGGCTGCCAGACAGTTACCGATGTCCTGGGCGGCAAAAAACCAACTGCATCGCTTGAAGGGCTGAAATTCTCGGATATAGACCTTAAATCAGCAACAATGCTCTTCGATGTAAAACTCAACAATCCTTATGACGCGGCACTTCCACTTTTAAATCTCGATTACGATGTGCAAAGTGGTGAAAATCAACTGTTCTCCGGCAAGGCTGATATACAGTCAACCATTCCGGCTAACGAAAGCAAAACTATTTCACTGCCCGTTAAGCTGAACTATCTCGACCTGGCCCGTGCTTTTAAGAATGTCAGGCCGGGCTCGAAAATACCATATAAAGCCGTACTTGGATTAAAGGTAGATACTCCGGTGTTAGGCTCGATAAGATTACCTATAAACAAATCGGACGAGCTTCAAGTTCCCTCGATCCCGAAATTAAATGAGATAAATTGGCAAAAACTGCTTCAGGATTAGGCCGGCTTTTATAAAGAGACCTTGATACCTTTGGCACGGTACTCGTTGACGAAGTTTTTGACGTCTTTAATAAGTATTTCGAGTTGTTCTGTATTGGCAAGCAGGCTTTCATAAAGCTGGCCATCATTTACCAACTTACCGGCCGTGCCTTCACCGCTAT